>NZ_JARWKZ010000007.1:0-203942 GCF_050577975.1 Rhizobium sp. BR 315
ACATTGACCTCGATCTCGCGCACCAGCTGACGTTCCGAGCGGATGCCGAAAAGATAACCGATGAACAGCGCCTTGAACATCAATGTCGGATCGAGCGGCGGCCGGCCGTTGTCGGCGCAATACAATCCCGCAACGCGATCATCGATGAAAGTAAAGTCGATCACCGCATCGATCTTGCGAAGCAGATGATCTCTCGGCACCAGGCTGTCGAGCGTCACCATCTCGAGACCCGTCTGTTCGGCAGCAGGTTTCTTCAACATGTCCCATTGAATCAAAAACCTCCGGCCAAAGCCAGAGGTTTGTCAGCAGTCTGAAGGCCCCCCTCGGGGGCCTTTTCTATGTCTTTAGCAGAATTGGATCGCGGCAGCGGCGGCATGCTACCCGCGTCAGCGGCCGGCAGCTCAACTTGCCAGGTGGCGCCAAGCACCGCGTATCGCGCCAACTCCTCATTCTTGCTTGTTAAATAAATATCTTGATTAATCGCGCGTTCATTTTGAAGCCGCTATTGAGAAGCGTTAACTGTTTCCAACATCTCATGTCTGAACTTAGCTATTTCCCTTCATGCCAATGAAGAACCCGAACACGAAACGCTAGCTCCCAACTGCGCATCTTGTTTGGTTAGAATACACGGTCGGATATGATCTCGATAATGATCTCAATAGAAGAGCAGATGCCATGGTGCCTCAAAATTCAGCGGGCGGTTCGACCGCACAGGCCAAATCGCCTCACACGGATCTCGACTTCGGGATTCGCTCTCCTCTTTTATCGAATGATCAGCTGAGAGCGAAGGCCACGCAGTTTGCGGAACGCCGGCAGCTTGACGTCACGAGCTTCGAAAATTTCGATTTCTTCCAGAGACATCGCGAAAACGAGAGCGAGATCCTGCGGGTCTACAAATCCGCAGCGGCAGATGTCGACGCGGGCGAAAGCATCACGCCGGCGACGGAATGGTTGCTCGACAACCACTACATCGTCGAGGAGGCGATCCAGGAAGTCCGTCGCGATTTCCCGAAGAAATTCTATCGCGAGCTGCGCACCATCAAGCTGAATGGGGTCGATGTCCCCCGCACCCTGGCGCTTGCCTGGCTCTACATGGCGCATTCCCACAGCAATATCAGCAATGCCGGCATGGCGGCCGCGACCGAAGGTTTCCAGGACGTACAGACCCTGCATATCGGCGAACTCTGGGCGCTGCCGTCGCTCGTTCGCTACGTGCTGATCGACAATCTCAGGCGCGTTGCGACACGGATCGACAAGAGCCGCGAGATGCGCGGCATCGCCAACGATGCCGCCAACAAGGCAATCGCTCTCGGAGATGCCAAGTCCGTCGAATTCCTCGAGACGCTGGCCGCCAATCTTAGCGATTCGACCTTCGTCACCCAGCTGCATTATCGTCTGCGCAACGCCCTTGAGCCCACCGAGGCCGCGCTTGGCTGGCTGGAGGCAAAGCTTGCCGCCAATGGTGCCGATGCCGAAACCGTCATGTCGGTCGAGCAGGGCCGGCTTGCGGCCGGCAATACGCTGATGGGCAGCATCATCAAGAGCCTCAGGGAGATTAACGATACCGATTGGTCGACCTGGGTCGAAGAGGTCAGCAAGATCGACAAGCTTCTGTGGAAGCAGACGGATTATGCCGAACTCGACTCCGGCTCACGCAATTCCTATCGCCGTCAGATCGAAAAGCTCGCAAAACGCAGCGAGAAGACGGAGCTCGATATCGCAGAAGCGGCAATCCAGCTCGCCGAGCGCGCAAGCGCCAGTAGCAAGAATCCTTCGTCCGCAGCCAGCAACGTCGGCTACTTCCTGGTCGGTGCGGGACGTCCCGCGCTTGAGACGGAGATCGGCTTCCGCAAACCGCTCGGCGTACGGTTCATGCGTGCGATCCGCCGTTTGAACTGGCTTGCGATCGCCATACCTGTGCTCACCCTGACACTGCTGGCGCTGATTGCCGTTGGCGGCGTTTTCGTCAGCACGGGCATTCCCCTTGTCGCGACGATCGTTCTTCTGCTGGCATTCGCGCTTCCGGCCTCGGAAGGCGCGACAGGTCTCTTCAACTTTTTCGCCACCTTCTTCATCGCCCCTGATCGCCTGATCGGCTACGAATTCAAGAAGGGCTTGCCGGCAGAGGCCCGCACGCTCGTCACCATTCCGAGCCTCATCGGCAAACGCGAGCATGTGGACGAATTGATCCGCAATCTCGAAGTTCATTATCTCGCCAACCCGCGCGGCGAAATCTACTACGCCCTGCTCAGCGACTGGCCCGATAGCCAGGAAGAACAGAACGCGCGTGATCTTGAAGTTCTCGACTACGCACGTCGCCAGATGGCCAATCTGGATGCGCGCTATGCCGAGAACGGCAAGCAGCGCTTCTACCTCCTGCACCGTCGTCGCCTCTACAATGAGGCCGAAGGCGCTTGGATGGGCTGGGAGCGCAAGCGCGGCAAGCTGCATGAACTGAACATGCTGCTGCGCGGCGATCCGAACACGACCTTCCTTCCCGGTGCCGATACTGTGCCGCAGGACGTGAAATACGTCATGACCCTGGATAGCGACACGCGCATCATTCGCGATACGGTGACCAAGCTCGTCGGCAAGCTGCATCATCCGATCAACCGTCCGGTTTTCGATGCCAAGAGCCAGCGCGTCGTCGACGGCTATAGCGTCCTGCAGCCGCGCGTCACGCCGTCGCTGACGACGGGCAAGGATGCGTCGGCCTTCCAGCGCATCTTCTCGGTCAATCGCGGCCTCGACCCCTACGTCTTTGCGGTCTCCGACGTCTATCAGGACATCACCGGCGAAGGCACCTTCACAGGCAAAGGCCTCTATCACGTCGACGCTTTCGAAGCCTCGCTGAAGGGCAGGATCGCCGAAAACTCGGTGCTGAGCCACGACTTGCTCGAAGGCTCGATGGCCCGCTGCGCCCTGGTGACCGACTGCGAACTCGTCGAGGATTTCCCCATCCGCTACGAAGTGGAAGTCTCGCGCCAGCATCGCTGGGCTCGGGGCGACTGGCAGCTTCTTCCTTATATCTTCGATCCGAAGCGTGGCGTGACGGCGCTCGGCCGCTGGAAGATGGCCGACAATCTGCGCCGTTCGCTGACGCCGATCGCCTGGTTCCTGGCGTCCGCTCTCGGCTGGTACTGGATGAGCCCGCTTGGCGCGCTCCTCTGGCAGATCGTGTTGATCTTCAGCCTGTTCGTGGCGCCGACGCTGTCTTTGATCAACGGCATCATCCCGCGCACGAGCGACATCATCCTGGGCGCGCATCTGCATATGGTCTGGACCGATATCCAGAATGCGAACGCCCAGGTCGCGTTGCGTGTCGTCTTCATTGCCGACAGCGCATGCGTCATGGCCGATGCCATCCTCCGCTCGCTCTATCGTCTCTTCGTCAGCCACAAGCTGATGCTGCAATGGCGCACCGCCGCAAGCGCCCAGGCCTCGGCGCAGACCACCGTCCTTGGCCACTACAAGGTCATGTGGCGCGCTCCCGTGCTTGCCATTCTCGCGCTGCTTTTCGCCATGTATTCCGGCGACAGCGCCTATCTGGTCGGAGTTCCCTTCATCATTCTCTGGGTGCTGTCGCCAATGATCGCCTGGATCGTTAGCCAGACGGCGGAGACCGAAGACCGGCTGGTCGTTCCCGACAAGGTCAGGAGCGAGCTTCGCAAGATTGCACGGCGGACCTGGCGCTACTTCGACAATTTCGTCGTGCCCGGCCAGCACTACCTGCCGCCTGATAACGTGCAGCAGACGCCGCACGCCGTCGTGGCGATGCGCACCTCGCCGACCAATATCGGCGTCTACCTCCTGTCGGTGATTTCGGCGCGTCACTTCGGCTGGATTTCGTTCGAGGAAGCGGTCAAGCGCATCGAGCAGACGATCGACACCACCGAGAAGCTCGAAAAATATCGTGGCCACTTGTTCAACTGGTATCACACCGACACGCTGAAGCCGCTCGGCCGCAAATACGTCTCGTCGGTGGATAGCGGCAACCTGGCCGGCCATCTGATCGCCGTCGGCTCTGCCTGCCGTGGCTGGGCACAGGCGCCTACCGCTCAGATTCACGGTAGTCTCGACGGTATCGGCGATATTGTCGGTATTCTTCGCGAGGTCCTTGCCGAGCTTGCGGATGACAACAAGACGAGCCGCGACCTTCGGGATCGCGTCGACGAGCGGATTGCCACTTTCGAAAACACGCTCGCCGCTGCCAAGCAGAAGAAAGAATTCTCTTTGGCCGGTACCGAGCGGCTGGTGGAAGATGCCCGCGAGATCGGCAAGCTTGCCGGCAATCTCGACCAGGAGGTCAAGACCGCGCGAAGCGGGGAGGTCGTCTATTGGGCCGGCAGGCTGGTGGCAACCTGCGAGCTCCATCTGGTCGACAATGCCCTCGATCAGGCGAAGATAGACGCCATCTCCGAAAGGCTGATCAAGGTCGGCAGTCGCGCCCGCGATATTGCTTTCGCCATGGATTTCAGCTTCCTCTTCCGGCCCGAGCGCCGCCTGCTGTCGATCGGTTTCCGGGTCGAGACCGAAGAGGTCGATGCCGCCTGCTACGATCTGCTGGCATCCGAAGCGCGCCTGACCAGCCTCTTTGCCGTTGCCAAGGGCGATCTGCCGACGGAGCACTGGTACAAGCTCGGACGTCACGTCGTTCCTGTGGGACCGCGCGGTGCGCTGGTCTCCTGGTCGGGCTCGATGTTCGAATATCTGATGCCGCCGCTCGTCATGCAGGAGCGTCAGGGCGGTATCCTCAATCAGACCAACAATCTGATCGTTCAGGAACAGATGAATTATGCCAAGCACCTCGGTGTCGGCATTCCCTGGGGCATCTCGGAAGCGGCCTTCAATGCTCGCGACCACCAGATGAACTATCAGTACAGCAATTTCGGCGTGCCGACGCTCGGCCTGAAGCGCGGCCTCGGCCAGAATGCCGTCATCGCGCCCTATGCTTCGCTGCTGGCAAGCCAGTACAATCCGATCGCCGCGCTTGAGAACCTCGAAAAGCTCAGGGCCGTCGGTGCGCTCGGCATGTATGGTTTCCACGATGCCGTCGATTTCACGCCGAGCCGCGTGCCGGAAGGCAAGAAGTGTGCGGTTGTCTACAACTACTATGCCCACCATCATGGCATGTCGATCGCAGCCGTTGCCAACGTCGCTTTCGACGGGCTTCTGCGCGAGCTCTTCCACGCCGATCCGGTGATCGAGGCAGCCGAGCTGCTGCTGCAGGAAAAGGCGCCGCGCGACATCCCGGTCATGGCCTCCAAGCACGAGACCGATGCTCCGGCAACCATCCAGGGCGATCTCATGCGCCCAGAGGTGCGTCGCGTCGAAGACCCGGCCTCTCGGGAGCGGGAATTGCTGCTGCTCTCCAATGGCCGCTATTCGACCATGCTGACGGCGACCGGCGCCGGCTACACCCGTTGGAGCAACCTGTCCATCAATCGCTGGCGTGCCGATCCGACGGAAGACCGCTGGGGTTCCTTCATCTTCCTGCGCGACACTGCGTCGCACGAATGGTGGTCCGCCACCGCCGAGCCGCGCTCGATTGCCAACGAGCATGTTCGCGTCACCTTCAGCGACGACAAGGCTGAATTCGTCAAGACTATCGGCGAATTGACCAGCGAAATGGAAGTCTTCATCGCGAGCGATCACGATGCGGAAGGCCGCCGTCTGACGATTACCAATTCCGGCACGGAAGACCGGGTGATCGAGATTACCTCCTATATGGAGCCGGTTGCCACGCTCGATATCGTCGATACGGGACATCCTGTCTTCGCCCGCATGTTCGTGCATACCGAGATCGCCAGCCGTGGCGACGCCATTTTCGTCGAGCGCCGCAAGCGCGGGGTGACCGATCCGGAAGTTGCGATCGCGCAGCTTGTCGTGGATGGTAGCGATGGAGACGGCCCGACCCAGTTCGAAACTGACCGCATGCGTTTCCTCGGCAGGGGACGCACGTTGACGGAAGCCGCCGCCTTTGACGAAGGCGCTAC
Source organism: Rhizobium sp. BR 315 (assembly GCF_050577975.1). Classification (NCBI taxonomy): domain Bacteria; kingdom Pseudomonadati; phylum Pseudomonadota; class Alphaproteobacteria; order Hyphomicrobiales; family Rhizobiaceae; genus Rhizobium; species Rhizobium sp. BR 315. The sequence continues at coordinate 5,997 of NZ_JARWKZ010000007.1, forward strand.
GCTTTCAGGCACGGATGGCTTCACCATGGATGCCTGCGTCTCGCTGCGTCGCATCGTGCGCATTCCGGCCGGCCAGAAGGTCAGCCTGGTCTTCTGGACCATCGCAGCCGGAAACCGGGCGGAGCTCGAGACAGCGGTGGAGCATTATCGCCAACCGGATAGCTTTGCCCAAGGCCTCGTCCAGGCATGGACCCGGACCCAGAAGCAGCTGCGCCAGATCGGCGTCAACTCCAAGGAAGCGGCGGCCTATCAGCGCTTTGCCCGCTACATCGTCTATCCCGAGATGTCGCTGCGCGCGGACAAGCAGGCAGTTCGTGCCGGGCTCCGGTCTCAGTCAGTTCTCTGGGGAGCGACCCTCTCCGGCGACGCGCCGATCATGGCCTTGCGCATCACCGACGAGCTCGGCACCGATCTCGTCAAGGAATTGCTGCGCGCTCAAGGCTTCCTGCAATCGCGCGGCGTCGAGGTCGATCTCGTGATCTTCAACGAGCGCACCGGCGAGGACGCCTCGGAGATGCAGCGTACGATCGACCAGCTTTGCGATGGCGCGCGCCATGCAAGCGAGGCCGCCGGCATTCAGCGCAACATCTACGTCATTCGCAAGGATATGACCGCGCCCGACGTCTACGATGCGATCATCGCGTCGTCGCGCATCGTGCTGCGTGGACGGGACGGAAGCTTGAACGATCAGCTGGAACGGGCTCGCTCGGTCGCAGGATCGCCGGCGCTGCTCGGCCAGTGGGGCGATTCCACCCTCGTGCCGAGAATGACACGCAGCAAGGCCGCGTCGGCGACCGGCGACGGAAGCGATCTCACATTCTGGAACGGCTATGGCGGCTTCGCTAGTGATGGTAGCGAATATGTCGTGCGCCTTTCAGGCGGCGAGCAAACGCCGCACCCGTGGGTCAACATCATGGCCAATGAGAGCTTCGGCTTCCATGTCTCGGCCGAAGGTGCCGCCTTCACGTGGAGCCAGAACTCCCGCGACCATCAGCTGACGCCCTGGACCAACGACATGGTCATCAACAGGCCCGGCGAAGCCTTCTACCTCAAAGATCTCGACCGCGGTTCGGTCATCGTTCCCTATGCTGCCCTGGCACAGAATTCGGATACGAGCTTCGAGGTCCGTCACGGCCTGGGCTATTCGGTCTTCTCGACCGTCCAGGACGAGATTGCGCTGGACGTCACTCAGACGCTTGACATGCAGAAGCCGGTTAAGCTGACGCAGCTTCGCATTCGCAACACTGCGAGCGTCGCCCGCAAGCTTCGTCTCTACGGTTATGCCGAATGGATTCTCGGCAACAACCCGACCAAAAGCAAACCATACATCGTCTCCGAATTCGATCGGGAGACCGGCGTGATCTTCGCGAACAATCCGTTCAGCGTCGACTTTGGCGGGCGCGTGGCGTCGTTTGCGGCGAGCGAAAAGCCCTCCAGCGTCTCCGGCAGCCGCCGCGAATTTATCGGCCGCCATGGAACGATCCAGCAGCCTCGCAAGGTTTCGGCAGGCTCTCGCCTGTCTGACGTGATTGAGCTTGATGGGGATCCGGCAGCGGCGATGGCCTTCGATCTGACGATCGAGTCAGGTGAGGTGCGCGACATCTGCTTCTATATGGGCGATGCAGGCTCGCGCGAGGAATCGGCTGCCCTTATGGCGGAAATCCGCTCGGTCAGCTTCGACGAGGTGCTCGGCAAGACCAAAGACTTCTGGAAGACGTTTACGGGCAAGACGCGGGTTTCGACCCCGGATCAGCGCTTCGATTTCATGGTCAATCACTGGCTGCCCTATCAGACGCTTAGCTGCCGCATCATGGCGCGTACCGCCTTCTACCAGTCGAGCGGCGCCTGGGGTCTGCGCGACCAGCTGCAGGATTCTCTGGCCTTCCTGCTGCATTCGCCAGAGATTGCCCGCAAGCAAATCCTGAATACCGGCCGTCGCCAGTTTGCGAAGGGTGACTTCCAGCACTGGTGGCTGGCCGATAGCGGTGCCGGCGTCAGGACGAATATTTCGGACGATCCCGTCTGGCTCGCCTATGCGGTCGACCAATATTGCACGGCGACCGGCGATACGGCGATCTTCGACGAGATGCTGCCCTTCGTCGAAGGGGCCGAACTCAGCCCCGGCCAGTACGACGCGTTCCTCGTGCCGCGCGTCTCCGCCGAGAAGGCATCGCTCTACGAGCACGCCGCTCTTGGTCTCGATCTGGCGATCAAGCGCTCGGGAGTAAACGGCCTACCGCTGATGATGAGCGGCGACTGGTGCGACAAGATGGATCGCGTCGGCATCGATGGCCGTGGCGAAAGCGTCTGGCTCGGCTGGTTCCTGGCTGGTTCGCTTCGCCAGTTCATCGGCTATGCCGAGGCCCGCGGCGACACGCAGCGCGTTAGCCGCTGGTCGGAACACCTGACCAAGCTGAAGGAAGCGCTCGAAACTGCCGGCTGGGATGGCGACTACTATCGTCGCGGCTATTACGACAACGGTGCGCCGCTCGGCTCCAGCCAGTCCGATCAGGCAAAGATCGACTCGATCGCCCAGTCGTGGAGCGTTCTGTCCGGCGAGGGCAATCCGGAGCGCAGCGAGATGGCAATGAATGCCGTTCTCGAAAAGCTCGCGGATAAGGAAGGCGGGTTCATCCGGTTGCTGACGCCGCCCTTCTCGAAGCCGACCAACGATCCCGGCGTCATCAAGGCCTATCCTCCGGGCGTTCGCGAAAACGGCGGACAGTATACTCATGCCGCCGTGTGGACCACGCTCGCCTTCGCGCGCATGGGCCGGTCGGAAGATGCCTGGCGCTGCTTTGAAATGCTCAACCCGATCAATCATTCGCTCGATAAATCGGCGGCGGATGTCTACCGCGTCGAGCCCTACGTGATTGCCGGCGACGTCTATGGCGAAGGCGCTCTCAAGGGTCGCGGCGGGTGGAGCTGGTACACCGGCTCGGGCGGCTGGCTCTATCGTACGGCGATAGAGGGCATCCTCGGCGTCCGCGTCGAGAACGGCCATCTCCATGTAAAGCCGGCGCTGCCGGCAAAGTGGGACAACTTCTCGGCGGATCTCGATTTGCCAAGCGGCAAGTACCAGGTGTCGGTTTCGAAGGACGCCGCGGGAGACCGATATTCGGTGACGGTCAATGGCGTCGCCCTCGATCATCTCAATGAGGGATATCGGCTCGAGTCCGCGCATTAGAAAATGCATTTGGCAAAAGGCCGCCTGGTGAAAACCGGGCGGCCTTTTGTCGTTGAATGCCGGCAATCCGGCAGCACGTCGCGCGCTAGTACGATTTGCTCTGGTCGCCATCCGCCCGATTTTTCAGAGCGCAACGCCGAAGCGAGTGGCAAAAAGCAATTTGAGGCGGATGACGTCCTGCGGAATAATCGTGGCATCGATCAGGGATATCCGGCTGTCGATATTGTGCTGCGGCGCGTAGATATGCCGATAGCCGGCCGGACAGGTTGTGGCGATCATCATGTCAAGCGAGACGGAGAGGCAAGCATACAGGGCCGATCGACCACCGCGCCGGTTTCAACGATTGGCACGGCGCTGGACATGTAGACAGGTTGTCCCGCGGGATGATTGCAATTTTCGCCGGATGCTACGCAGCCGTGCAGGAAATCCCAAGAAATTTCCGTAACGGCGGCCCTGCTGCTGGCCGCTACATCCGCTCGCCGGGCAATTGGCTTGCCTGTTTCACCCAATCGGCAAGCTGTACCTCGTCGATCGGATCACCCTCATGGATGTTGAGATAGCGTGTCTGCTCGCTTTTGGAGTCGCCCGGTGGAACCGGTTGAAGCGACCTGCCGCGGAAGAAGGCGACTTTCACATATTTCGCGAAGCAATGAATGCCGAGAAACCAGCCATCGCCCTCGATGCCGTAGAGCGGAGAATTCCATTTGACCGCCTTCTGTACATCGGGGACAGCTCTGGCGACGAGCGCATCGAGGCGGCGGCCGACATCGTTTTTCCAGCCCGGCATGGCGGCGATGTATGCCTGCACCGGTCCGTCGCCATAACCCTTGGCGATCTGCGGATTACCGCCCGAAAGTAGTGTGGGGCCTGATGCGGCCTGTTCGGGCTCGGCCGTCATCTCTGACTTGGATGTTCTCTTCGCCATTGCTTTTCTCCGCGGCTGCCGTCGGGCCTATGGTATAGAACTGATTTGGTATACGATCCTCATTGTTCCAGAGAGGCCATGGGCTTTGCTGGCCAATGAGGCGCATATCCATCTGCGATCAAAGCGTAGCGCCGAAGTGGAGTCAGAAATTGAGCACAGCGTTCATGAAGGAAGAAAGTGCCGAGACGGCTGCGGAAACCCTGCTGCCGGACCGGGCTATCTCACCGCATCCGAACCTTGTGACCGAGGCTGGATTGAAGGCACTGGAGCAACAGCTCCAGCAGGCACGCGAGGCCTATGAAGCGACGAACGGGATCGAAGACGTCAACGAGCGCCGGCGGCAGGCCGCCATTCCCTTGCGCGATGTGCGCTACCTCGTCGAAAGGGTGCGAACTGCCGAAGTCATGCCGGCACCGGCCTCCGCAGATGTCGTCGCTTTCGGGAGCACGGTGACCTATAGCCGCGAAGACGGGCGCGTTCAGAAATATCGTATCGTGGGCGAGGACGAGGCCGACCCCAAGGCAGGGTCGATTTCTTACGTATCCCCTGTGGCAAGGCTCCTGATGGGCAAGTCTGTGGGCGATCTCGTCATCCTCGGCAACGAAGAGCTGGAAATCACAGCGATCGAATAGGACCTCCGTCGCGGAATATTGCGGCCCTCGGACCTGCGACTTCGTCGTTGGCGGGCAAGTGAATGCTTTGCTTCCTCCCGAGACATGCGCTGTTTCAGCAACACACCATATGTACGCGCTGTCACATTTTGTCACATTTTATTAGCTCCTTGTAAAAGGCCTGCTCCGAACGCATCGTGCCGCTGGGAGGCGGAGCGCCATGCTTCGAGATTGGCACTGAACTTGACGTCGAGAGGCCCCAGGTTTGTTCATCGCGCAAGTTCATTTGACGAATGGAGTTACCATGAACATCAAGAGCTTGCTTATCGGCTCCGCTGCTGCGTTCAGCGTAGTATCCGGCGCTCACGCGGCCGACGCCATCGTTGCCGCCGAGCCGGAACCGTTGGAATATGTTCGCATTTGCGATGCTTTCGGCGCTGGCTACTTCTTCATTCCCGGCACCGAAACCTGCCTCAGAGTGGGCGGCAAGGTGCGCACGGAAGGGCAGTGGAAGGACCCTTACAATCGAAGCAGCAGCTTTGGCACAAAGTGGCATACCCGCGCCGAGCTGAACCTCAACACCGCGACCGACACCGAATACGGTCCGTTGAAGACCGAGACCATCGTTCGCTGGGATTGGAACGACGGCAACGCCACCAGCACCAACCTCTTGTGGGCCTATATCACGCTTGGCGGCTTCACCGTCGGTAAGACAGACTCGCAATACAACCAGTTCATCGGCTATGCCGGCGATGTGATTCAGGACGACGTCATTTATGACGGCCCCTACGAACTCAACCAGTTGACGTACAACTACGATAGCGGCACCGGCTTTACCGGCGTCATTTCGCTCGAAGACAGCAATTCCGGATCCACCACCAGCGCTTATGGCGGAAGCTGGCAATTGTCGGAGGCCAACCACTACGCTCCGAATGTCGTTGCCGGGCTGGGCTACAAGGCTGGCGCTTGGCAGTTCCGCGTCGTCGGCGGTTATGACTCCATCGTCGAGGAAGGTGCCGTCAAGGCTCGTATCGACGCCGATTTCGGCGTGTTCTCCGCCTTCCTGATGGGGGGCTGGAACACTGATGGCAGCAAGCTCAACCAGTATGCCGGATCGAACCAGAACGTTTCTGCCTGCACGACCTCTTCCGGTGTTGTTCATGGCGCAGATTGCGGCTGGGGTGATTGGGCTGTCTGGGGCGGCGTCGGCGTGCCGATCAACGACAAGCTGAAGTGGAACGTCCAGCTCGCTTATACCGACTCCAAGATCTTCGAGGCGACCACGAACGTAAAGTTCAATCCGGTCAAGAACCTGCTGATCGAGCCGGAAGTGACCTATGTTCACTACGATCTTCCGGGTGACGATTCCTTCTCGGGCATCCTGCGCTTCGAACGGACTTTCTAACCCTATTTGGTTTGGTTCAGCCTCCAATCCGAGATTAGGCCCGGTATGTGCACCGGGCCTTTTATATTCCATCAGAAGCAATTGAAAATCCTGCCCGGCCCGAGCCTGCAACAGATGGGATGTGGCCCAAGGCGGTTTTCCGCTTGACCACGTTGAGTGATGTATTAGTGAGCAATCGGCCATGGCAGCTGCTTGCAGTCCAGCGAAAAGGAAGCCGGCTCACAGTCATAAATGTGATGCTAATGATGGGATATGTCACCTCCTAGCGTCGTTCAGTGCCGACTAAAGGAAGCCCTCATGAAGATGATCATCATACTTGCCGCAATCGGAATGATTTCCACAGATGCCATGGCGATGTCGGCCCACGATTCCAAGTCGATGACTTGCTCTGCCGTCCACGAAAAGGTGTCACAGGAAGACTCTATAGTCCTGAGATACCCGTCGCATCATCCAGGCCTGATGATGTATTACCGAACCGTTTCCAATTCGATGTCGTGCCTCGGCCAGGGTGTTATGGCCAGCGCCAGCGTCCCGACAAGTGACGAGCCGAGCTGCAAGATAAAGACCTGCAGCTTCACCACGGGCAAAGGGCCGAACAAGAACCACTGAATAGGCTGCGCGAGACCTTTTGCCGTCAAGCGCGAGGAATTGTTCCACAAAGTCCGTTGTTGCGACAATATCCTGACAAGAGAGGCGGCGTCGGAGATCGCCGCCCGTCTGATTATCCGCGCATTCTCAGGCCGCAGTTCCGGGTAGTGGCGTCTGATAGACAACGATCCGGGCATGGTATGGAACCCGTTCGTAGAGGTCGATCGCATCCTGGTTGATAAGCCTGACGCAGCCGGAAGACGTTGCCTTGCCGATTGATTTCCAATCCGGCGTGCCGTGCAGGCGATAGAGCGTGTCCTTGCCATTCTGGAAAATGTAAAGCGCGCGAGCTCCGAGAGGATTTTTCAATCCCGGCGCCATGCCGCCATTGGCGACGGAGAATTTTGCGAGGCCCGGTTGGCGGGCAATCATATCCGACGGCGGCTTCCAGCGAGGCCAATGCTGACGCCAGTGGATGGTGCCTTCGCCCTTCCAGGCGAAACCTTCACGACCGATCCCCACACCGTAGCGTATCGCCTTGCCGCCTGGCTGTACCAGGTAAAGGAAGCGCGATGCCGTGTCGACGACAACGGTTCCGGCAGGCTCGCCAGTCGGGTCCGTGACTTGCTGGCGATAATATTTCGGATCGATCTTCTGATAGGGAATCGCAGGGATCGTGAAATCGCCATCCTGGAGCTGCGCATAACGCGCGGCGATTTCAGGGGAAACTGCGGGAGCGGAGGCGACCTCGGGAGTGACTTCCGGCTCGACGAGCGGCTTGGTCGATGGAGTGACCGGTAGCGGTGTCTGTAGCTGTGCTTGCTCACCGGGAGCTCCTTGCGCGCCGGGCACTGTGGAGCAGCCGGCCAGCGTAGCAGAAGCGGCCAGCGAGCCGAAAATGAAAGTTCGGCGGGATAAGGAGGATGAAATGCGGCTCATGAGGATTGCGATGGCGTTGTTAACGAATAAGGCGGGCGGGTGAATCTGTCGCCCGACCCGTAGATTTGATTTGTGGCTGGATTAGACCAACAAAAGGTGGAATGGCAAGTCCTTAACAACTTTTAAGCAGTCTGACCAAGTTGTGAACGCAGGCTCGGCGTACCGCTCTTCGGTCTCGCCTTGAACGCCGGATCTTCATCCAATCGATATCGCTCGGATCCCACCTTGCGCTCTATACGGGAAGCGCACATGTAATGTTTCGGCAATCTTTGGCATGTCAGTGGGGAAGGGGATGGCAGGGTGCTGTCTTCTTTATGGAGAGGCCATTGCGGATCTTGCTACTTGAGGATGAACCAGAGATGGCTCAGGCTTTGCTTGAGGCGCTGAGGCGCCGCGATGTGCTTGCCGACCATGTCCGCACGATCGCGGATGCCGATGCCATGGCCCGCGTCGGCACCTATGATGTTCTGGTCCTGGATCGCCGTCTGCCGGATGGCGAAGGCCTGGACCTGGTCGCAGCGCTTCGGCAACGCAAGCATTCGGTGCCGATTCTTGTCTTGACCGCTCTCGGCAGCGTCGATCACCGCGTCGATGGGCTGGACAGCGGCGCCGACGACTATCTAGCCAAACCCTTCGCAATCGAGGAGCTGCTTGCCCGGTTGCGGGCGCTCCAGAGGCGAGGCCCCACGCTCTCCGACAAATATCTGGATTTCGGCAATCTGAGCGTCGATCCCCGGAGCAACGAGGTCTCCATTGCGGGGTCGGTGATCGAGTTCCCACGACGGGAATATCTGGTGCTGGAGGCATTGATGCGCCGCCCGAACCGCATCGTCACGAGGTCTAACTTGATCGAGTCGGTCTATGCATTGGAAGACGAAATCGGGTCGAATGCGCTCGATGCCCATATTTCACGAATCCGAAAGAAGCTTGTTATGGCCGGAGCCGCGGTCGAGATAAGAGCTGTGCGAAACATCGGCTATCTAATCCGGGCGAAGGCATGAAGGCAGAACGCAGCCGATCGTTGCGATGGGGGCTGATAAAGCGCCTGATCCCATTGCAGGCATTTCTTCTCGTTCTCTTTGTCGTCCTTCTCGTCGGCTGGATCTGGATCATCAATCCGGAGCTGGAAGACGGCAATGAACAGGCCGTTCGCATCGTTGCGGAACATGTGGCAAGGGATACTGACGGCCGGCTGCAGGTGATCGAGGCGCTCGAGATCACGGAGCTGAAGCGTCGTTCTCCTGAACTGTGGTTCATCATTCGCGACGCCGATGGATCCATCTTCCAATATGGAGAGGCGCCAGCGGCCCCGCTCAGGGAAAGCTTTCCCCGGACGATCGATCGGGCGAGGGTGGAGGTTGGCAACGGAACCCATGCCACACTCGAAAACCGGGACACGCCGATCGGCAAGCTTCAATTCGTCGCCGCGACCGAACGGGGCTTTCCCAATGAGGGTCTCAATGTCTGGATCAACATCCGCGTCGACGTCGCGAAGGATGCTGATGGGCAAACCCCCTGGTTTAGTGTCTTGCCGGCTGTGGGATTCATTATTCTCATTGCTGTCGTGCCCATGCTCGCGCTTACGGGGGTGGCCACTTTGCTCGTGACGCCGCGTGCCGTTGGTCGATCATTGAGTGGGCTGGTGGAAACGGCAACAAAGGCACAGACGATCGACTTCGATACCCGGTCTGCCCGCCTCGATCGCTCGAAAGTGCCGAACGAGATCATCCCACTGGTGGATGCGTTCAACCAGGCCCTTTCCAAGCTCGACGAAGGTTATAATCGACACAATCGCTTTCTCGCCGATGCGGCTCACGAGCTGAGGACGCCCATCGCGATCGCGCGAACTCGAGCCGATCTCCTTCCCGAGGCCGAGGTCAGTCAGCAGCTTCGAGGCGATATCGACCGCCTTTCGCGCGTTGCCCATCAGCTTCTGGAGATGCAGGCCATAGGCGTGGTCGAGTTGCGCGCGGAACGGAAGGACCTGAACGTGTTGGTCGAAAACATCGCCGTTGATCTTGCCCCGATCGCAATGGATGTCGGTTATGATTTCGAATTCGAACCCAGCCCGGAGGAGGCCGTCTTCGTCATCCAGACGTCGACGATCGAAATGGCGGTGGTGAACCTCATTCGAAACGCGATCGACCATGCCGGCGGCAAGGGCGCGATCGTCGTCAAGGTCGGCGCCGCCGGCACGATCGATGTTTGCGATCAGGGCCTGGGCATACCGCCGTCGGAGCGCGACCGCGTTTTCGAACCATTCCGCCGCATCAACACCAGCTCGTCCGGCGCCGGCCTCGGTTTGAACCTGGTCAAGCGAGCCGCTGAAATTCACGGCGGCAGAGTGTCGTTTTTCGACACCAATCACGGTTTTTGCGTGCGGCTGGAGATCAGATCGATCGCCCCGTCGGTGGTGGTCGATGCCGATCGACGAGGCGGCAAGAGCCGGCGATGAATGCCCTTGAATGGCTTCGACAGGCACACCGTGTGGTCTGCTATGGCGAATGGGGCTTTTGTCAATGCAGCTAAGGCGATTCTATCGCCCTAGCTGGCTACAGAGGGCAAAGCCTCCGATTTCGGCCTCGCAATGGTTCGCTGGATCATGGGGGGCGATCACAACAGGGTTGCAATTCCTGAATGATCATTGGTCGGCTGCGCGTGCTTTAGGAGGGATTTAGCAAAGCCTGCAATCCGGCGAGCTGATAGCACCAGAAGACGGCATACGTCCGAAGAGGCTTGGGCGCGTGCGGCTGACCAAATTCGTCAGCTCCGCCTCGACATTGATCGCCTGGTCGAAACACCTTACATCGGCACATCGCGACCGGATATTCACTCCGGCATCCGCTTTCTACGACGGCACAGGGCCGTTATCTGGTTTCTACCTGCAGACGATTACCGTTGCTGCAATTTTCTTCGGTGGCCAGGATCTATCAGGCATATGTTGGCGCGCATGCTGCAAGGGTAGAGGCCTCAATAGCAGCCTCTTAGCCTAGTTTATCGCACTCGCCACGACCATCGGCTTCTGGATGATGTCGACCCAGCGGCCGGTGTCATTGATCGCCTGGCGCTTGAGGAAGTGATACGGCGTCTGCGTCCAGCTTTTCACCTGATCGCTCAGATTATCGAGAATGAAGTCGCCGCGATCGGTGCGCACCGTGACGACGGCGTGACCCTCGCCATTGGGGAGGCGCACCACGGTGATCAGCAGATTGGCAAGCGATATGCCCTTTTCCATCAGCTCTCGGCGCTTCTCGAGAGCGTAATGCTCGCAATTGCCCATGCCATCGTCAGGATAGTTCCAGTATTGCACCACGCCGTAGTGATCGAAATCGCTGATGGGCTTGACCCATTTGTTGACTGAGGCATTGACCTCGACAATCTCGTCCCAGGTCTTTTGCGTGATCTTGACGGGACGCAAGTCGCTCGGATGGATCGAGCATTCGTCTGGCCGTCGCTGGCAAAAATCATAATGTCCTATCGGCTGAGAGGTTATCGAACCTGTCGACATGACCGGGCTTGGAGCCGCCGAGGCGCCTGCCTCCCAGGCGATTACCGTGCTTGCGAAAATCAAGGCAGAAAGAATGCTCTTGCCGATAGAAAAGAGCTTGGCTGGCCGGACGACGCAAAACATACAAACGCCTTTGCCCAAAGGAACAGTGTTAACGAACTGTTAAGTTTTGCAGGCGGTGAAGTCAATTTGGCCCGTCGCCGAGCGGCGCCAAATCTTAATAGATGGTTAACGTCAAGGACGCGCTGGGCGCGATCGTTGCGGGCCTCGTCCGTAGGTGGCGATAGACACGACCGTAGACGCTGCTGCGCCTGAATTGGCTGACGGGGCGAAAGAGGCGGTTGGACATCCGACTGCAGGTCGCCGTGGCGGAGTGGCCGGAGTCGTTCGCCGAGATGCTGGATCGCGGGGGGCTGCGGCCGACCTCGGCGTGTGTTCGCTTATCAAAGGTAGTTCGAGGCAGCTTCTTTCTCGAAAGGCCCTGAATTACGCCTCAAACCAACCTAATAGGCCCTGAATCCAAGACCTTTCGAATTTTCTTATCGACAGCCAATCTCTTGCCGCAATCGGCGGGCAATAGCGCCGCCTCCAGCAGGTTCGGCCTGCGAGGAATGCAGGACCGGACGCGGAAGCGTTCCAATTACGAGGAGCGAACCCCCTTTCGCGGGCCGGTCCTGTTGACCCAAGCAAAATCATTTGGCGGCTTGAGGATCGACGGCTGTCTCGTTGCCGTTGCCGGTCGCGTATGCGCCAGACAGGTTTGCCGAGCTGAGTAAGCCCCTCACAGCCGCGGCCCGCCTTCAATCCTCGACATTTGGAAGCAGGATCGTCAAAAGCCCGATCAGCGGCAGGAATGCGCAAAGCTCGAACACGAACTCGATGCTGGTCCGGTCCGCCAGGGCCCCAAGGGCGGCAGCTCCGATGCCGCCCATGCCGAAGGCGAAGCCGAAGAACAGGCCCGAGACCATGCCGACGCGGCCGGGCATCAACTCCTGCGCATAGACGACGATTGCCGAAAATGCCGAGGCGATGACGGTGCCGATGATGGCGCTGAGGATCACGGTGACTTCCAGGCTGGCATGCGGCAGGACGATCGTGAACGGCAATATACCGAGGATAGAGCCCCAGATGACCTTCTTGCGGCCGATGCGGTCGCCCACCGGGCCGCCGATCATGGTGCCGAAAGCGACGGCGGCGAAGAAGACGAACTGGCAGAGCTGCGCCGACCGTTCGGAAAGCCCGAACCGGTCCATCAGGTAGAAATTGTAGTAGCTGGTGAAGCTCGCTAGATAGAAGTACTTCGAGAAAATCAACGCGATCAGCACGGCGATGGCAATGCCGATACGCGTACGCGACAGGCTGAGCGCCTTATGCTTCCTGCCGGATTTTGCCGGAGCGCGAAGGCTTTGCCCATGCATGTGATACCAGCGGCCGAGACCGCTGAGAATGAGGATGCCGATGAATGCGAGAATGGCGAGCAAGGCCATGCCGCGTTGCCCATGCGGCAGGATGAAGAACGCCGCCAGCAATGGGCCGAGCGACGTGCCGAAATTGCCGCCGACCTGAAACACGGATTGTGCAAAACCATGCTTGCCGCCGGATGCCAGGCGCGCGATGCGCGACGCCTCCGGATGGAAGATCGAGGAACCAAATCCGAGCAGGACCGCGCCCATCACCAGAACCGAATAGTTCGGTGCGAACCCCAGCGTCACCATGCCAGCGCAACTGCAGGCCATGCCGAAGGGAAGGGAATAAGGCTGCGGCTTGCCGTCGGTGTACCATCCGACGAAGGGCTGCAGGATCGATGCGGTCACCTGATAGACGAATGTCAGCACGCCGAGCTGGGCAAAGCTCAGGGCAAAGCCGGCTTTCAGCACCGGATAGCTTGCGGGCAGCAGGGACTGCGTCACATCGTTGATGAAATGGCCGAGACTGGCGACCAGCAGGATCGGGTATATGGTGGTAGCCGCGCGGGGCGCGTTCATGACCTGGCTCATGGCACTCGCTTTCAATTCGTCTTCCGCGCTGATATTGAAAGAGCCGATCGCCCGCCACCGCGATTAGGCGCAATTATTACGAGACTGGGCCAAAATGGTCAGGAACAGCCGGATCGATCCTTTCATTGATGTCGAGCGACCGCTCCTGGCGCTCGGCAACGAATACGCGGATGGGCATCGCGTCGATCCGCATCAGCATCGCCGTGCGCAGCTGCTCTACGGTTTTTCCGGCGTGGTGCTGGCGACCACTCCGAACGGTACGCACGTCATGCCGCCGGAAAGGGGCATGTGGATTCCTCCCGGCGTCACCCACAGCGTCCGCATGCTCGGCAATGTCAGCATGCGCAGCATCTATATCGAGCCGCACGCCATAGAAACGATGCCGGATCACTGCCAGGTAGTTGAAATATCGCCGTTGCTGCGGGCCTTGATTGCCGAAGCCGTCGATATTCCGGTCGAATATGATCCGAACGACCGCTCCGGTGCGCTGATGGCGCTGCTTCTGTATGAACTTGCCCGACTGAAGCCGCTGCCGCTTTCCCTGCCTTTGCCGCGGAACCCTATGCTTGCGCAGAAATGCCAGGACTTCCTTCTTCATCCGACTGCGCATGATACGATCGATACCTGGGCGAAGCATCTGAGCATGAGCCGGCGTGCGTTCACGCGGATGTTTCGCCTGGAAACGGGCCTTAGCTTCGTCGAATGGCGCCAGCAGGCTTGTCTGCACGCAGCGCTACCGCGGCTTGTCGCCGGCACGCCGGTGACGACAATCGCGCTGGATCTCGGCTACAAAAACCCGGCTGCTTTCACATCGATGTTCAAGCGCGCCTTTGGCTATGCGCCGAGAGAAATCGCCCGCCGGCAGGAGTTATACGATACCCTGCGGGACGATCGTCGCTGAGGTCGGTAGAGCCTGGTCACTGTTGCTGCAGAGCAAGCCTTAAGCCAACGGCCATGTAGATCGCCCCGACGATCTTTCCCTGCCACCGGCCAACCTTGCTATGACGGCGAAGCCAGCCGCTGATCGAACCGGCTCCGACCGCCAGAAGCGACGTCACGCATATGCTGAGCCCGACAAAGATGGCGCCCAGCAGGGCAAATTGTCCGATGACCGACCCGCTTTCCGGGTGGATGAACTGCGGCAGGAAGGCCAGGAAAAACAGCGCAGTCTTGGGGTTGAGTATTTCGGTAAAGAACCCCTGCCGAAAGGCGCGCATGGGGGTCATTGACTGCGCTGTCAGCATGTCCAGGATCTCGGCCTTCTCGCGGAAAGCCTTGAACCCGAGATAGATCAGATAGGCAACGCCAGCATATTTGACGATCTCGAACGCCAGCGCCGACGTGGCTAGCAAAGCCGACAATCCGAACGTTGCCATCATCGTGTGGAAGAGATCGCCGACGGCAATGCCGAGGCCGGTCGCAAGTCCCGTTCGCCTGCCGTCGCTGACGGCCCTTGCCAATGTCAGGAGGGTCGCCGGTCCAGGAATGACCATAAGCCCCAGTACGACGGCAATATAGGTTGTCAAAACACCGAGGCTGATCATCGATCTCTCACAATTCGGAAGGTTTGTCGCGAGAGCGGCGCTTCTGCCCCAGTTCCCCGCGGAACCGGAGGCTAGACGCTTCCGCCGCTGTCCGCAACGGTTGTCTTCCGAAATCCGTCCGGTCGGGCGTCACGGTTTGACGGGGCGCGTCATCGCATTCTTGATGCCGCACTCCTTTAATGCGTGTGGCGAGGCGAAGCTGCCGAGAATGCCAAGTGAGACGATGAGGGCAATGCCGCCTGCCGCGTCGACGCCGCCCAGATGACGGGTCGGCAGGCTCCAGAACACGCCGCCTTCAGCCTCAGCTTGGCGTTGTCGATGGGCGAACTGGGGGCGACGGTGATGATCTATCCCCAGGCTGGGTCACCTTGCCGGTCAATATCTTCGTGCTTTCGGATCGCGGCGCGATTTTCGATGCCGCAACGCCGACGATGACCCTTGGCGCGGCGACGTTGATCGTGCTTTGGCGACTGTCGCGTCGCTGACATGTTTTGCGTTCGATGGAAGCGAGTTGCCACGGTGGATTCAGCGACCTATTGAAGTATATCCATGCGAATTCAGGGTGGGACTATCGAGAATGCCGTCTGTTACGCTTGCGCAAATGAAGGCCGTCGACGCACTGGCACGCACCGGAAAGTTCTCGCGTGCAGCCGAGGATCTGGGAATCAGCCAACCCTCGGTTTCCACACAGGTTCAGTCCTTCGAGGAGTTGTGTCGTACCCGCGTCTTCATCCGTGATGGTCACAATGTCAGCGTGGCGCCGTCGGCGATGGATTTGATCGCCAAGATCAGGGTTACGCTGAAATGCCTCAATGAGGTCGATCGCGTGATTGCCGACACGACGTCGCTGAACACCGGCACGATCTCTATCGGCTTCAGCGCCCATCGGCTCATCATGCCGGTCCTTACGGCATTCGTTCGGCAATTCCCATCCTTGCGCCTGACGACGCGCGGCGGGCCGTCGCTTGAGCTTGCCGATGCGGTGCTGCGCGGCGAACTCGATGTCGCCACTATTTCGCAGGTCGCGCCGGATAGCCGTCTCTCATCACTCTTGCTGCATCAATCCCGCGTGGCGATCTATGGCCGCAGGGGAGATCGCAGGCTGGAGAAGGGCCGGCTCACGCTCGCCGATCTCGACGGTCAGGATATGGTCCTGTGGAACAAAGCTTCCGGCACTCGCACGCTGCTGGAACACGCTGCCGGCAAGCTGGGTATCGGGCTGAGGCCGGTTCTCGAAGTAGCAACGCTTGACGTCGCCTATGCCGCCGCTGCTGCCGGCATCGGTTTGGCGATTTCCATCGAAGGCGAAGTTTCATCAGATGATCATATCGAGGTCGTGCCGCTGGTGGAGCCGGAGCTGGCCATCGGACACTACCTCGTCACCCTGCCGGAATGCCGCGACCACGCCGCCATCCAGGCCTTCTTTGATGTTGCCAAGGAACACGCGTTTGAAGTCGGTGGCGGCTTGCCTTCGGTTTGAATCTATATTCATAGGATAATCATATAATTTATGAGAATTTATAATTGCGTCATATGATTTCGCTAAGCTCTGCCCTATAGACTGGCGGCCACGGTTCAGGGTCTGCCGAAGAAAGGGTGATGTGATGGCGAATGGATATGATCTTGCGGTTGTCGGTGCAGGAATTGTCGGCATCGGCGTGGCGCTGGCCGCCGTGCGTCAGGGCAAGAAAGTCGTCGTCATCGAACGCAATGCCAAGGCAGTCGGTGCCTCCATTCGCAATTTCGGTTTCATCACGGTTTCAGGGCAGAAGGCTGGTGCCCATTGGGAGCGTGCCATGCGTGCTCGCGACATTTGGGCTGGGATCGTCGACGAAGCGGGCATCGCCGTCATCCATCACGGGTTGGTGATGCCGGCGCGGCGTTCCGAGGCCGCCGTCGTATCAGATGCCTTTCTCAAGACGCCGATGGGCGAAAAGTGCCGCCTGATGACCAAGGCCGAAGCCGGCGATCTCGTGCCGAGCCTGCGTCTGGATGGTGTCGAGACAGTTCTTTACAGCCCGCACGAGTTGCGGGTCGAATCCTCCGAAGCGCTGCCGAAACTTGCTGCCTGGCTCGAGGCTCGGCACAAGGTCGACTTCCTGTGGAATACGGCCGTTCGGAGCATCGAAGGGACGCGGATCGAGACAAGCCACGGCACAGTCGAGGCGGATGCGATGGTCGTCTGCCCTGGCGATGATTTCTCGACGCTCTTCCCCGATGTCATCGCCAAGCATTCCCTGACGATCTGCACGCTGCAGATGCTGCGGGTCGCGCCGGCCCAGCCGAGCCGGTTCGGCGTCGCTGTCATGTCGGATATGAGTCTTGCCCGCTATGAAGGTTTTGCCGCCCGGCCGGAGGCGGAAGCGCTTGCAAAGCGGCTCGATCTCGAAGAGGCCGAAAGCCGCGCCGCCGGCATTCATCTGATCGCCGTCCAATCGGCCGATGGCTCGCTCGTCGTGGGCGACAGCCATGTCTATGGCAACGCGCAGCAGCCCTTCGCCAGCGAGCGCTTCGACCGGCTGATCCTCGACGAGTTCGACCGGGTATTCGACCTTCCGGGCCGCACGGTCGTCAATCGCTGGATCGGCACCTATGCCTCCTCGAAGGAGCGGACGGTGCTGGTGGAGCGCCCCGCAGACCATATCCGTCTCGTCATGGTGACGGGCGGAACAGGCGCGTCGACCGGCTTCGCCTTGGGCGAGCAGGTCATCGAGGATCTCTATGCTTCAACATCTCGTTCTTGGGAGTGAAACCAGTGAGCCAATTGAAAGCCGTTGTATTCGACTGGGCGGGAACCGTCATCGATTTCGGGTCCTTCGCGCCAATGGGCGTGTTCGTCGAGGCGTTCAGCCGCTTCGGCATCGAAGTTACGATCGCGGAAGCGCGTGAGCCGATGGGCCGGCCGAAATGGGACCATATCGACGCTATGCTGAAACAGCCGCGCATTCGCGAGCTATGGGCTGCGCGTCACGGCAACGCGCCGACGGCGGCGGATGTCGACGCCGTCTATGAGGTCTTCGTTCCGATGAACGAGGAGGTGGTGCACAGATTCGCCGATCTGGTGCCCGGCACGACAGACGTCGTGGCATCGCTGCGTCAGCGCGGCATGAAGATCGGCTCGACGACGGGCTACACCCGGTCGATCATGGAGCGCGTCCTGCCGCTTGCGAAGGAGCAGGGCTATCAGGTCGACAATCTCGTCTGCGCCGGCGACCTGCCGCATGGCCGGCCGACGCCGATGAACATGTACAAATGCTTTCTCGACCTCGACGTCTGGCCGGCGCATGCGGTGGTCAAGGTGGACGATACCGGTGTGGGCATCGAAGAAGGTATTGCAGCCGGCTGCTGGACGGTCGGCGTCGCATTGAGCGGCAACGAGGCTGGTCTGACGCCGCAGGAGGTCGCCACCATGGCACCGGACGCACTGGCGAAAGTGCGGGAGCATGCATCCGGCGCACTCAGCAAGCACGGAGCCCACTATATCGTCGACACGGTCGCCGATCTGCTGCCTGTCATCGATGATATCGAACGTCGGCTCGCCGCTGGGGAGCGGCCCTGACTTTTTAAGCGCGCTGCCCTATCGCATGAACGCCCGAGCTAAGGATTACTCGGCCGCAGGCTTGAAGTTGGCTTCTTTCCCTGCCGGTACGGGATGCAGTTGTATCTTGCCGTGCTGGAAGGGGCGAAGCAGAAATTCTCTGAAATTCTGCGGCTCACGCTTGTTCGGCAGGCCGACGTCGGGCCATTCATTCGCCTTCGGGTAATATGCCGTGCCGAACAATATGTCCCAGATTGCGGATCCGCTGCCGAAATTCTTGTTGAAGTGTTGCCGCTCGACCGAATGATGAACGCGATGATAGCGGTTGTCGGGAAACAGATAGCGGATCCAGCCGAGGTGCAGGCGTGTCGAGCTGTGCTCGAAGTAGCCTTGCCAGCGGACGAGGAATACCCAGATCCACGGGACATATCCCTGCTCGAAGCTGAACAGCAGCGAGACGGGGATGATCAGGAAGGGGATCCGGAATATTTCCTCGCTGAAGTGATGGTTGCTGTTAAACGCGCTCATCTCTTCCAGCGAATGATGCTCTGCATGGAAACGCCAGAAGAATTTGTTGCTGTGTTGAAGCCGATGAAACCAGTAATAGAAGAATTCGCTGGCTTGCAGCACGATCAGGGACGCCACGATCCCGCCCAGGGCCTGCGGCAGCCAAAAGCTGGAGAACTCCGATAGAAACCTAAGGTCGATATGGAATAGCGGTCTTATGCCGATTTTTTCCCATAGCCTGTAAAAGAGCGTGAGGCTGACCTTCGTGATAACAATGTTGGCGACGCAGAAGACAGCGCCGCGGACATGCGACATATACGTGTATTTGGATTTCGGGAAAATAAATTCCGCGGCAAGCAAAATCATTGCGACAGGAAGAATTTTCCCCGCATAGTCCTCGGTAAGTGCCATAGTTTGAGATAGTATATCAGTATTCAAGTGGCGATCCGGCAGAGATATAATTTACCTAGCCTTATTTACATTAGGGGCGCCTTTTCTTCAATTTAAACGTAAAAAATTGGTTAAGACCGATATTGTTCTGCCGCTTTTGGATGTTGCTGCTGCTCACAATCTTCCCTGGGTTGTGTTGAGCGCAAAACATCCGGGTCTGCTGTCCGGGGCAAACCTTCCATCATCCGTTCAGAGGCACCTTGCCGGCATGGCCCCGAATGAAGTGCGCCTTGCGACGCACAGTATTGAGGGCCATTCTCGAGACGAGTTGCGCTGATGAGCTCAAAAGCCTCTTATCGAGCCGTCGGACCAGACTATATTACCGCCGCGGATCGTGCTGCGCAGCCGCGGCACCCGGCCCCGCTCGGCAATCACGAGATCTGCGCGCAGCCCTTTAGCGATCTGGCCGCGGTCGTAGAGACCGAGCGCCTTTGCCGGATTGGCGCTCGCCAATGCGACCGAGGCGGCGAGGCCCCCCTTACCGATTTCCGCAAGAGCGATAACGGCCGGAAGGATGGCTGATGGATGGTAATCGCTCGCGAGGATATCCAGCACGCCCGCCTCATAGGCCTCGCGCGCTGAAAGATTGCCGGAGTAGGACAATCCTCGCAGGGCATTCGGAGCGCCCATGGCCGTCGCCAATCCCAGCCGCTTGGCCTCGGCTGCTGTCGCGACATTGATCGGAAACTCGCTGATTGCGGCGCCAAGGCCATGCAGAAGCGTGACCTTCTCGATGGTGTCGTCATCATGGGAAGCAAGCACCACGTCGCTCTCTCGTGCGAGCTCCGCCAGCCCGTTGATGATATCTATGCTGTCGCCGTGTTCGCTGCGGGCAGCCATGCGCTGCTTGACCAGCTCCGCCGCCTTGGTCTCGCTGATCTTCCTAGCTTTCGCCGTGTTGGCGATATGCAACTCGATATCCCGGTACTGGCCCTGGCCCGGCGTGTGATCCATGAGTGAAATCAGGTGGAGTGCACCAGCGTCGATCAGAGCCTTCGCCTCTTTCAGGGCGGGCAGGAAGGTCACTTCGAAGCGGCCGTGGACACGGTGGTCGATCAAGAGTTCGTCTCGCATCGATGCGAGCGTTTCGATCATTGCTCGGGTATGCTCCACGGAGCGGACATGGCCATAGGTGGCGGGCGTAAACGCAACCGCCGCATAGGCCGTCGTCACGCCGCAGGCGGCAAGCTTCTTGTCGAGGTCGTAGACGCCAAGTTCGATCGGCATGCGGACATTGACGCGAGGCTCCACGTCTTTCTCGATCATGTCACCATGCATGTCGACAAAACCGGGAAGCAGAAGCCGGCCACGGCCATCTATCTCTGCCCCTTCGACCGGTCTCTCGCTGATATCAGCGATCAACCCATCCTCGATCCTGACGGCGCCGCGCTCGATAACATGATCCTGCAATACAATTTCAAAATTACTCAGCCACATCGTCCTGCTCGTCCTTGATCTTGATGGCTTCCAGATGCAATTCCCGGTCGATCAATGCCCTTACATCTTCTGGATGGTGAAAGACACCGATCATTGCAACGCCGGATGCCTTGAGCTGCGCCAGCCGTTCAACCAGCGCGCGGCGGGCGGCATGATCGAGCGATGCCGTCGGCTCGTCGAGCAGCAGCAGGCGCTGCGGCAGGATGAGCGCGCGGGCCAGATTGACCTTCTGCTGCTCGCCGCCGGAGAAGGTCGAGGGATAGGCTGACCAAAGCTGCCTCTTCACACCGAAGGCATCGAGCCAGCGCCGGGCTTCGCTCAACGCCTCTGAATGCGCCGTGCCGGCGAGCCTCAGCGGCTCGGCGACGATCTCTTCGGCCGCGACGCGCGGACGCGCGTTGAGAAACTGCGTGACGAAGCCGATTTCCCGGCGTCGCAGCACGGCGATATCGACATCGGCCGCGGTCGCCAGATCGATGACACCTTCCTGCGTGTGATAATAGACGTGGCCGGCGCGGGGCAGGTAGGAGCGGTAGAGCGTGCGCAGCAGCGTCGATTTGCCCGCGCCGTTCTCGCCCTTCAGCAGAATGAACTCGCCCGCATTCAGTTCGAAATCGATATTCTCGAAGGCAAACAGCGTGCGCTTGAGGTGGTGCATCTCGAATTGCTTCGAAAGGCCCTCGACGCGCAACACCGTGGGCTGGCTCTGGCGGGCGGAAACCTGAATGTTCATCTTTCGCTCCCTCTCAAAGCTTGGCGTGAACGAGCTGCTGCGTATAGGCGTGTTGCGGATCCTGGAAGATCTGGTCGGCAAGACCCTGTTCCACCACCATACCGCGCCGCATGACGATAACCCTGTCGGCCATCGTGCGGATGACACCAAGATCATGCGATACCAACACCATGGTGATGGAACGCTCGCGTTGCAGCCGCTTCAGCGTATCGAGGACGAGCGCCTGAACACTGACATCGAGGCCCGTCGTCGGCTCGTCGAGCAGCAGCACGGCTGGTTCGAGCGCAATCGCTTTGGCGAGCTGCACGCGTTGCTGCATGCCGCCGGATAGCTCTTTCGGCCTGGCATCCATGCGCTCGATCGGGAATTCGGACGCGTTAAGCGACTGACGCGCCCGGTCACGCAGTTCTGCGAAGTTGTGATTGCCGGCAATCAGCAGGCGTTCGGCGACGTTGCCGCTGCTGGTGTGGTTCATCAGCAAGCCAAGATGCGGGTTCTGGTAAACGATGCCGATGTGATGTGCCCTCAGCATCCGCCGCTCGAAGCGATCGAGCGTGAAGAAGTTGCGGCCCTCGTGGCCGGGAAGGGCGAGATTGTAGGTGCCGGTATCCGGCGTATCCTCGAGGTTCATCATCCTCAGAAGCGTCGACTTGCCGGAGCCGGATTCCCCGACGATGCCGAGAACTTCGCCCGGATAGACGGTAACGTCGACGCCACCGAGCGCCGTCACGTCACCATAGTTGCGGGCAATGCCGCGCATCGTCAGGATGGGCTGCGCCATCATCAGTCGGGGCGGCTGGCGGGTCAACTCTGTTGATTGAGTGGGATCAAGCGTGACCATCAGTCCATCTTTCCATTGTTGTACCATGTTTCGCCGATCGCGACCGGTTCTGCTTCCGATTTTCGGATGTGCTTGACGCCGAAGTGGCTGTCGGACAGCTCGTATTGCGAAGAGCCGTCGTCCTGCGGAAGTTCGTTCATGAAGAAGCCCGTGACGTTGCTGCGGTAGCAGGTCTTGTCCTGGTGATCCTCGACGCGATACGGGACGTCGTCGAAGACCAGCGGTTCGACGCTCGTATAGGGCGGCACGGCAAAGATGCGCTTCTCTCGACCGGCGGACAGGATCGTCAGATGGTCGGCCTGATTGAGCTTGGGCACGTCCCAGCGCGGTATAGGCGACGGCGTCATGACGTGGCGGCCGTTGACCATGCTCGGATAGCTCGATCCCTGCATGATACGCCCCGATTTGACGAGCTGTTCGTAGAGCACGAGCCATAGTTGCCCGTAATCGGCATCGCCATGCATTTCGCGGGCGACGGACAGGTCCGGCTGGACGGCGCGCAATGGTTCCGGGTCCGGAACCTGCAGCACGAGGATCTGGTCTTCGCGCAGTTTTTCTTCCGGGATGCGGTGGCGGGATTGGATGATGGTGGCCGCCATCGTGTCTTCCGTCTCGACCGCTCCGCCAACGCGCCCGACGAATTTGCGGATGCTGCTGGCATTGACCGAATCGTCGGAGCCCTGATCGATGACCTTGACCACAGAGGTCGGCTTTAGAAGTGTCAGCGTCACCTGCAGGCCGCCGGTTCCCCAGCCGCGGGCAATCGGCACCTCGCGGCTGGCATAGGGCACCTGATAGCCCGGCACCGCAATCGCTTTCAGAATGCGGCGACGCATTTCGCGCTTGGCGGATTCGTCGAGAAAGCCGTAGTTGAAAGCCACCCAAGGCTTCGTCAGTTCCTGAAGTTTCACAGTGCGACCTCCTCTTGCCGGGCGGCAAGCTTCTCATCATCGGCGGGTTTGGTGGTGGCAGCACTCCTGTCCGCCTTGACCCGGCGCAGCGCATCCAGGCTCGACTGGAACGTGACATAGTGCGGAAGCTTGAAGTGGATGCAAAACCCCGAGCTTTCGACCGGTTCGGTGTGATATAGGACGAATTCCTCGTTGGCGGCTGGATGCGGATTGGGCTGGGTGGAGGCGAGATCGAGCGTCGCAGCCGCAATCACCTTCACCTCATTCCACCCGAAGGTGGCGGAGAAGCCCAGCTCCAGCTCTCTCGCCTTGGATATGACTTCGGTCTGGCTGACGCGGACGCGGCCGGCGCTGAAGACGGTGCCGCAGGGGTGACGCATCCGGACCGGTGCTTCGGCCAGACGCAATTCGTTGACCGTCGGATGCACGGAACTGTAGCCGCGCATGGTGGCATAGCCGAGCGCCAGGGTTCCCCCGGTGTCGGAGCGCGCGAGGCTCTGCAGCTTGTGTGCTCTGGTCGCGGGGAAGAGCAGCGGCTCGCGCGTCAAATCGGGAATGTCGTCGGGCGCGACGGATTGGGCTGGATGCTCGGGAATGAGGCCTTGCGCTTTCTGCCAGCTGGTTAGAGACAGTTGGGTCGCTGGAGCCGGTTTTGCTGCCGGAATAACCGGTTCCGGCACATAGTCTTCGCCCTTCAACACGTCGACCTGCAGCAAGCGGTGCGAGTAGTCGAGCGTGGGGCCGAGGATCTGGCCGCCCGGGATGTCCTTGAAGGCGGCCGAGATGCGGCGAACGGTGAAGAGATCTGTCTGGCCAACTGGTTCGGCGACCGCGATACGAGGCTGCGTGGTACGATAGGCGCGCAGCAGAAGGATCGCTTCGTAGAGATCGCCGCCTGCTTGAGCCAGCGCCAGCGCGGCGAGATCGGGCTCATAGAGCGATGCCTCGCCCATGACACGGTCGATGAGATAAGGGAGACCGGTGCGGACGGCTTCGACGCGCCCGCGGGTAATCGGACCGAGATCGCTGCGGAAAAGTCTCTCCGCCTGCTCGATGGCATATTCGCCGCCGCGGGTTGCTACATAAGCCATCACAGCACCTCGATTTTCGTTGAACGGGGAATGCCGAGCAGACGCTTGCCATCGACCAGATAGAGATCCCAGCCGAGCGGATAGCGGATCGCTTTCGCACGCATCTGCCAGAAGGCAGGATCGACGCCATCGATATCGATCGTGACGCTGTCCTTGATACCGGGACCGGAAAGACGCAGTCGCTGTCCGGCGCCAAATCGTGCGGGGACAAACAAGGTCGCTGCATCGTCCGGATAGGCGAGGCTGCCTATGCGCAGCGAGGCGAGGGCTTTGACTTTTGCGGGGGCGTCGATTGCCGCGAAGACATAATCCGCCTCGGCAAGCGGCGTCGGGCGGGCGCCAGTTGCGGCCAGCAAGACGCTCAAAGAGGCGTCGTCTTCGCAATGGAAGCTGCATTCACGATCGAGCAGGCTCTCCGCGAGACCCCAGAAGCCTTCTCCCGACATGTCGCGCGGCTGGCCGGGTCGGCTCAGAGCCCACATCAGATCTTCGAACGTGGCGTTGGTGCGAGTATCGTCCGCGGTCGGTACGAGGGAATGTGCCATGGTCAGAATGTCTCCATCTGCACGCGGGTCGCTTCGACTTTTCGCAGCAACTGGCGGTTTTCTTCCCGTTGGCGGTCGCTTTCGGCGTTCAGAAGCTCAAGGATGATGTCGGCGCGATGATTGCTGGCGATGGCCGCATCGATGATCGCCATTGCCATGGCATGCTCGAGATCGCGGCCAATAACGGCGCCGTAGCCTTCGGCGGATCGTCCCGGCACGCGGATATGCGCTTCGGACACCAGGACTTCGCCCAGATGAAAGGCGGTGCCTTGGACGGTATCCGTCAACGGAAGCATCACAAGGCCAGTGCGGTTGACGACAACGTCGACGCCGCCGAGCGTGTCGAGCAGCTGTTCGGCGGTCGCCTTTATGCTTGCCGGACGGCTCGCAGCGAGAATCTCCAGAGCCTGCGCATGGGCATAGGATGCGCCGACCGGATCACCAGTCTTCTCCTCAGTCATCATCTTTTCCTTGGCACTTAGGGGTCGCTTAGGTCGGTGGTAGCTCACCGGAAACATTCGGACGACTACTATAGTCATCCGAATGAATTGTCCATCACGTTTTGCTTTGAGAGGCGAGATTCCTCGACCCGCGCGAAGCGCTCAGTCGTCGCGCTGGCGTAACCATTCGGCCGTGATGCGGCTTGCGTCCCATACGGCTGCCGCCGGCGTCTGCCCTTGCAGCAAAGCGAACAGAAAAGCGCCCGCGAAGCGGTCGCCCGCGCCGATCGTATTTGCCGTATCGATCCTCGCCGCCGGTTCGACCTCTACGGCGTCCGAACCGTCGAACAGTGTGATCGGGCGCGGCCCGTCGGTGAGTACGAGCATCTTCAGGCGTGAGCCGGCGATCTGGCGCGCGCGCTGCCAGGCGAGCGCGAGATCGTCGGAAACGTCGTCACGAGAGGAGATGACATAGTCTGCCGGGCGAGGCGTCGCGGGCTTGAGCGGAAATTGCGAGACAACGAGCGGCTGGGCATTGATCTGATCCACCAGGTCGTCGTCAAGAGCAAGGGCATTGATATAGACGCCTGCGCTCGACAACTTCCCCGCGGCCGTTAAAGGATACGACCGCCCCGCGGGAGCGATGATCGTCCGCTCGCCGTTCGGCTCCAGGAAAATTTCCAGCGGCGCGGTTTCTCCCGTTGCCATCACTATGTATTCGGTGTCGAAACCGGCTTCGGATAGCGACTTGAGCGCCGCCTGTCCTTGCTCGTCCAGCATCAGCCGCGAAACGACGGCGACGTCGGCTCCCAATTCCAGAAGCTGCTGGCCGGTATAATAAGCTCCGCCGCCAAGCCGGGTTATTCTGGATGAAAACTGCATCCGGCCGCCCCGAACCAACGGGGCATCCAGTTGCCATATACGATCGTGATTTACCGATCCGATTACGATGACTCGGGGCATGCTTTGCCTATCTGTCGTCAATGCCTGGTGCCAGTGCGTCCACGATGAAACGCTGCGCCAGCAGGAAGATCAAGAGAACGGGGACGGTCGACAACAGGCTTGTCGCCATCAATGGACCCCAGGCTCGCTCAGCTCCTTCGAGATCGGCAAAGACGGCAATGCCTGTCGTCAGCGTCTTCTTGAAGGCGTCGTCCAGCACAAGCTGGCCCCAGAGATAGATGTTCCAGGCGCCCATGAAGGAAATCACCGAAAGGGCCGCGATTGCCGGGATGACGTTCGGAACGCCGATTTCGATGAACTGCCGCCACAGGCCGCTTCCGTCGATCCGTGCCGCCTCGAACATCGAGCCGGGCAGCGACCGGAAGGCCTGACACATGTAGAAGACGTAGAAACCGATATAGGGAATCGACGGGATGATCATTGCGCCATAGGTATTGAAGGCTTGGAGCTTTACCACGGCGATATAGGTCGGGAGGATCGCCAGCACGTTCGGAAAGGACATGGTGGCGATGACGAACCAGAACAGTGTCTGTCTCCCCTTGAACTCCAGCCGCCCGAAGGCGAATCCCGCCGGGATCGCGAGAACAAGCTTTCCGACGGTGATAAGGGTTGCCGTGAGGACGGAATTCCACAGCCACATCCAGATGGGATGGCGGCTTGCGGCTATGGTGAAATTCGACAGCGTCGGATTTTCGGGCCAAAGGCGCACGGACTTGGCCATGATCATGTCATTGGGCGTGAAGGCTGCGGACACCATCCAGACAAGCGGAAATACGGTGACGATGCAGATTGCCATGAGCACGAAGTGCAGCAGCAACCTGTGAAACTTATGACCGATACCGTTCATCTGTAATGCACCCGCTTTTCGCTGACGCGGAACTGCAGCCATGTGATGGCGAGCACGAGGACGATGATGATGACGGCGACGGCGCTTGCCGGCCCGAACTGGAAGAACAGCAGGCCTTGTTGCCACAGGAAATACAGAAGGCTCGAGCTTCTGCCTGCCGGTCCACCGTGGGTCAGGACATCGATGATGCCGACGATGTCGTCGAGGACATGGAAGAAGGTCGTAACGCTGATGAAGAAGGCAGTTGGCGTCATCAGCGGCAGGCTGATGCTGAAGAAATGTCGTGTGGAGCCAGCGCCGTCGAGCTGTGACGCCTCACGCAATTGTTTCGGCAGATTTGCCAGCGCTGCCAGCCAAAGAAGCATATTGAGGCCGAAGGTCTTCCAGAAGGTCACCAGGCTGACGCAAAACAACGCAAGGTTCGGATCCGTGTGCCAGCGCGACGGCGGAAAGCCGAAATATCCGAGAACTTCGTTGAAGAGACCGTTGACGGGGTTGAACAGCCAGGACCAGGCAACACCTGCAACGGAATAGGCGACGATCGTCGGCAGGAACAGGCTGCCGCGATAAAGCCCCTGCAAGGGATTCTTCCGCACCGAATGCAGCATGACGGCAAAGATCAACGGGATGACGATCTCGGCCGGGATCAGGACGACGCAGTAGAGCAGCGTGTTCC
Source organism: Rhizobium sp. BR 315 (assembly GCF_050577975.1). Lineage (NCBI taxonomy): Bacteria > Pseudomonadati > Pseudomonadota > Alphaproteobacteria > Hyphomicrobiales > Rhizobiaceae > Rhizobium > Rhizobium sp. BR 315. The sequence continues at coordinate 33,680 of NZ_JARWKZ010000007.1, forward strand.
ATGCAGCCATGCGGAAGTCGGGATTGTCGAAAATCGATGCGTAGTTATCGACGCCGACAAAGCGAATGTCTGCCGACAGCAGATTCCAGTCGACCACCGATAGCAACATCGAAGCTATCAGTGGACCATAGAGAAATATCGCCACGGCAAGCACGGCCGGCCCCACGAACAGGTAGGGGGCCAGCGATCGGAAACGGAATGGCATGATGCGGAGCCTATGCCGAAATCAGTCCTGCAAGCTCGTCGTGAGCGCCCTTGATGCCGTCGGCAACCGTCGTTTCCTTGAGCAGCATGCGTGAAACCCACTTGCGCCATACGGCCTGACCTTCGAGACCGCGCTTGCCCGGCCAGATCGTTTCCGCGGTCAAACCGTCCGCCAGTTGCGCGGCTGCGGGCTTCATGAATTCGTTGATCAGCGGAATGTCGTGTTGCGACGTGTTGAGATAGCCGGTCTGGGACCACAGTGCCTGCCCTTCCTTCGAAGCGCAGAATTCGAGGAAGGCAAGCGAAGCTTCCGCCTGTTCCTTGTTCCGCGTGTAGACGGCAAGGAAATTACCGCCGCTGTTCATCTTGCGCGGATGTCCGGGGAGGCCGGGGAACTTCGTCGTGATGGCCTTCGCGGCTCCGAACGGGAAGGTGATGGCCAATGTCGAGCTCGTCGTGCAGATGGCCAGCGCGCCCGACTGGAACGCAGCGACCTGCTCCTTGTCGCTGACGGGCAGCCAAAGGCCCTCATGGGCGGGAGCGCAATATTCGCTCATGCCGACAATTGCTTCCGGGCTATTCAGGGACAGCTTGCCATCGGGATTGATGATGAAGCCGCCGGCGTTCTGGATGAAAGACTGGCTCGTCCATTCGTTGTTGGACAGCGAAATCGGCGAACGGTAGGTCGGATGCTTTCCTTTGAGCGCGGCATCGAGCTTGCGTGCGCTCTCGTAGAGCCACTTTGTATCCGGCGTTTCCGGCAGGTTGGGATCGAGACCCGCGGCCTTCCATATTTCGCTGTTGATATAGGTGATCGGCGTCGACATCGCCCAAGGAAGGCCGATGACTGCGCCATCGACGGTGACGAGCGGCAGTACGGACGAACGGAAATTGGCAAGGATCGCTTCTGCTTTCGCGGCGTTGATCTCGCGCAGATCGCGGGCGCCGAGCGTGCGCTTGGCGAAATAGCCGAACTTCCAGCCGGTGACCATCATGGCCGGCGGGCGGCCTGCGGCAATGCTGGCGACTGCTTTAGCGGTGACTGCTTCGTAGTCGCCGTCGAACCGGTTGGTAACGGTTAGGCCGAGATTCTTTGCGTTGAACGCGTCGACGACTTTCTGGAAGGGCTTGTCGGGACCCCAGGTGCTCGAAATTTCAATCGCCGCATCGGCAGACCGGGCTTTGCCGGTCATTGCGATCGATGTGCCGATGACTGCGGTCGTGCCCGCGATGAATTGCCGACGATTAAGCGCTACCATTATATCCTCAATATTCGAATGATTAATAAAACATCCGAATATTTATCTAGTGACGGCAGGTGACATGCGTATGAAGATCTGATGGCCTAACGGTAAAAGATCAGAGGCGAATTTCACTTCTGCAGCTATCTAGCGGGCACCGGTCATGAGACGGAGATTGAAAAGCAATGCTGGAGCCGATATATGACATTCGAATGACATCAATAAATTCGGATGAGCGGGCATGGAAAGAAAATTGCTGCATGGGCAATGGCAACAGGTCGAGAGCGATATCGCAGAAGATATTTTGACCGGCCGCCTGTCACCCAAGGCGCAGCTTCCGACGGAGGCGGATCTGATGGAGCGGTTTGGTGTTGGCCGCCATACCATCCGGCGCGCGATTTCACGGCTCGAGAGCCGAGGGCTCGTGTTGGTGGAGCAGGGCCGTGGAACCTTCGTGAGAGACAGCCGCCTCGACTACCGCCTGTCCGAGCGCACGCGGTTTTCCCAGAACCTGCTGGATCAGGGCAGGGAACCGCTTGGGCAAGCCATCCACGAGGAGGTGGTTCCTGCCTCGGAACTGATTGCCGAGGCCTTGCGGCTTCCCCACGGCGAGCCGGTCTACCACATTGTCAGGCGCGGCTTCGCTGACGAAGAGCCGATAAACTATTCGCACGCCTACTTTCCCGTGCGCCGCTTCCCAGGTTTCGATGAGGCACGACGCAGCGGGCGAAGCGTGACACTTATTCTGGCTGAGTACGGCATCCCCGATTATATCCGCCTGCGCACGGATATTATTGTTCGCTTGCCGACAAATGAGGAGGCAAAGCAGCTATGTCAGTCGGCATCGCAGCCGGTGGTCGCGCTCAGAAAGGTGGATGTGGACCTCAAGGGCACGCCGATCTCCTATTCCGAATCTATATGGCCAGGTGAACGTGTGCAGTTTTCCATCGACAATACCAGCCAGCTTCTGGATGTGCTCGCGCGTGGCGATGTGATCTGAACAGATCCACGCCGCGCACCTGCTTCTGAGACGTTAGGAATGATGTTTCCGTTCTGACGTGCTAACATAATAATCTCTCAGGCGTGCGGGGGATGGTGGTGATGCTGGAGACGGACAAGGTATTCGCCGGCTCGATACCGGAAGACTACGACCGCTACATGGTGCCGCTGATTTTCGAGCCTTACGCCGCGGACATTGCGCGGCGTGCAGGCTCCCTAGCGCCGACAGCCGTCTTGGAGATTGCCGCAGGCACCGGGGTCGTCACCCGCGCATTGGCGCCCAAACTGTCTCCCAGCGCAAGCTATGTCGTCACCGACCTCAATCAGCCGATGCTCGACTATGCGGCTTCGCGGCAACACCCAGACAGCCGTATCACATGGTGGCAAGCGGATGCTCTGGCGCTGCCGTTTGAAAATGCGGCCTTCGATCTCGTTTTTTGCCAATTCGGCGCGATGTTCTTTCCCGATCGTACGGCTGCCTATCGCGAAGCAAAGCGCGTCCTGAAGCCGGGAGGACATTTCCTGTTCAATGTGTGGGATCGCATAGAGGAGAATATATTTGCGGATGACGTGACGAACGCGCTCGCCAGGATTTTTCCAAACGACCCGCCGCGTTTTCTGGCGCGCACGCCGCACGGCTACCACGATGTGGAAGTGATCCGTAGTGATCTCGAGCGCGCCGGTTTCTCTGATGTCGTGATCGAAACGAGAGCCGAAGAGAGCCGTGCGTCCTCGCCGCGCCTTCCGGCTCTTGCCTATTGTCAGGGAACTCTTCTTCGCAACGAAATCGAGGCCCGGGAAGCGGGGAAGCTGGTGGCTGCGACCGACTATGCCGAAGCGGCGCTCGCAGAGAGACATGGCGGCGGCGAGGTTGCTGCCAAAATTCAGGCGCATGTAATCCTTGCTGTTACTTAAGGGCGGAATATCCTGCTCCGCACTTGGCAAGATCTAACAGCCTCTGGTCAACAATCTGCCCCACCTCTGAAGGATTAACGGGGGGATAACTATACTTCAAAGCAAAGCCGCCAATTTATACGCTCGGCGACAAGTTGTTATATCGTAGGGCGTACGTAATAGGGATCCGAGGGAATAGATACTGGGATTTCTGGTGGAGCCTTATCGAACAATACCCGGTGGTCCGGCTGCCGGCATCAAGGCCGGAACGTCGTCCGGAAAGATTCCCAATCTTCAGGTTTTGCGTGCGCTCGCGGCCTTTGCCGTTGTGGCTGCCCATGCCATGCATGAGACTGCAAGTCTGGCTGACGTGGCAGGGCGCGTGCCCCTCGATGGATCCACATGGAATCTCGGCTTCGGTGTCGACATATTCTTCGTCCTGTCGGGATTTATCATGACCCATACCGCCGCTGCCGAATTCGGCAGGAGCGGTGCGCCGCTGCGCTTCTTCCTGCGTCGGTGCGCGCGGGTCATCCCGCTTTACTGGCTGTTGACCAGCGTCCTGCTGCTCGGTGCCGCCATTGCACCTTCGCTGCTCAATGTTCCGATCGGCGGCATCTCGCATGTGTTGGCATCGTACTTCTTCATTCCCTCCGGCCGTGGTGTGGATGAAATCAGGCCCGTACTCGCTCTCGGCTGGACCCTGAACTACGAGATGCTGTTCTACGTGTTCTTTGCGTTGGCGCTTATCCTGCCGATCCGGCTCGGGATTTTCTGGCTGTCGGCACTGATGATAGGTTTGGCGCTCATCGGCAACCTGGTCGATCCGCAGCAGGTACAGCTGGCTTTCTGGATGAGCCCCATCATTCTCGAATTCCTGTTCGGCGTCTATGTGGCGCTGATCTTTCGCAGCGGGCGGCGCATCGGCGGTGGGGCGGCACTCGCATTGATGGCTGTCGGGCTCCTCGGTTTCGTGCACTTTTCCTCCGCCTGGGATGACGCAGCCCTGCCACAGTTCCTGCGGAGTGGCTTGCCGGCCGCGTTGTTCGTCCTCGGTGCCGCAATCGGGCCTGCGCTGCCTTCCAACAGGCTGGTCTTGTTGGGTGTCGCGCTCGGGGACGCCTCCTACAGCCTCTATCTTTCTCACCCTTTCATCCTGCGGCCGCTGCGCGCCATCTGGGCGAAGTTCGTCGGCGATCAGCTTCCTCTCGGTCTTTTTGTTGCCTGTGGAGCCATCGCCGCCGCTATATTTGCACTCGCGCTCTTCAGATTTATCGAAAAGCCCTTGACTGCCTTTGTGCAAGGCTTCACGCGCCGTTTCGAACGGCAGAAGCCTGTGAGACCGGCGAGCGCCTCAGGTATCGACACGGGAAGCGCCTAACAGCAGTGCTTAGGCGGCAGGCAAAGAGGTGTCGCTGAAATAGCGATCCGGTGCTTGCTTATTGGGGCCGCTTGATCGCGATAACGCCCTGACATCCTTCATCGCGACCTCGGCACGTTCGCGTTTCTTCCAAATTAATCTGCCCATTCGGGGTCGGTTGTGAAGGCGATCGTCAGCCAGCGATCCGGGCTTTCACCGCCGATCGCTTCGCCGATCTCGTCGCGGATCTGATCCCATTCCTCCAGCTTTTTCGCCGGCCCATCCTTCGGGACGATGAAATAGAGCTCGATCTGTTTGCCGCGCCCGACGCGGGCGACATAAGAGCGATAATAGTCGAATTTGTAGCGATGGACGACGTCAGCGGCGACGCGGTCGACATGTTCCTTCAGGGCTGCCGGCGTCACGAGCAATATGTCCGCGAATGCCTGCTTGATCGTTCCGAGCGGCATGGGGATGACGACGAGGCATACGATGGCGAGCGCCACCGGGTCGACATAGGGCGACATCCATTGCAGCGTCGTTCCTTGAATGGCGAAGCCGAAGATGAAGGCGAGGAGCAGGGCCGCGCTGAGGCTGCCGGTCATGACCCAGGCTTTTGCGTCAAGCGCGATGAAATTGGAGCCGAGCGTCTTGTTCGCTCTTCTGGCATAAGCTGCCATGAGAAAGGCAATGATCATCGTCAGCACCGCATAGACGATGGCGTGATCGAAGGAGAGGTGCCTGCCGCCCGCCATGATGCTGCCGATGGCGTTGATCAGCGCATAGATGGCGGCGCCGGTCAGCAGGATGCCGTTGAGGCCGAGGACCATGGGTTCCAGATGCCAGAAGCCCATGGTGAAATGTTTGATGAACCTGCCGGTGTTTGCGCTGTTCGTTGCCGCGGCAATAATCAGATTGGAAACGATCAGCGCGACGATCGTCATGATCGCATCCGTCAGGGCATAGACGCCGTCGAAGACGATGGCGTAAGAACCGGACAAAAGCCCGAAGACGATGCCGGCCGCCGCAAGAATGAATGTCACGATGATGGATATACGCAGGACGCTTTGTTCAGTGATCACTCTTCTGTCCTCGGGAGGGATGCCCAGCCTAATGATTCAAGCAATATCATAGTATACGGCGGGCTTTGCGGTATCATGCAAGCTGATGGAGCAAGGGGGCGAATGGGGGCACTAAGCACTATCGGGGCTCCCGCTTTCTTGCGCTCTGCCCCTGTTGTCGAAATTCGCTGGGCGTAACGCCAGCTAGCTTCTTGAAGTCGCGCGCGAAATGGAAAGGGTCGGGATAGCCGCATCTGGCAGCTATCCTTCCGATCTGATCTTCAGTGACCACGAGCAGCCGCTTGGCGGCGTTGACACGCTCGTGGCGCAGCCAGTCGAGAGGCGTCGTCCCCATTCTCTGGCGGAAGCGGCGAAACAGCTGCGCTTGGCTCAGATTGGCCGCATCGGCAAGTTCCGCCACGTTCCAGGAATGCGAGAGATCCGCCCGTACCATTTCCACGACGCGCTGCAACCGCTGCACCGCGCTGCTGAGATCGCCGCCATCGGCGCGCTCGGATATCAGCGCCGAAATCAGCTGGGCGAGTAAGGCAAAACATCGGCTGTCGGCCAGAAAGCTGCTTCCTTCCACTTCGCTCAGAATATTCTCGAACAGCGGCTGCAGATTGTGTTGGGTCGCCGTTTCAAAGACCGGATTCACGCCCACCTCAAGGCTGTCGAACAAGGTGTCCAGTCCGTGCCCGACGAAACCGAGCCAGAGATAGGACCAGTGGGAGCAACGCAGCTCGCAGCCATGCGAATAGAGCATCGAGGAATCGAGCCATGCTACGGTTCCCTCCGGCAGCAGATTGGCTCGCCCGTTGATATCAAGCACGCCTTTCCCGCTGAGAGTGAGGATCAGCGTGTGCTGGTTGAAGCGGTGGGCGATCGGCGTTTCCGTGGGCGTGCAGATCCGCCGTCCGGCGGCACGAAGCGAATAGGGCAAAGCGCGAGATAGGCGGCCCGGCGTTTGGAAATGGACTTCATCGAGAGTGCGGATTTCCGCCGGGGCTGCATCGTCGGTCATGATGATTGGACTGTATCCGAGGATGAGAGTTTTATCCATATGGCTGCGGTTTGCATCCATGTCTTTCTGTCTGGAGAGCGGCTATTCTACGGTTCTTGAACCGGAATAGAGGAGATCCAGGTGATGACGGCGAGCCCCGTATTTGATCCGCTCTCACAGGCATTCGCAGACGATCCCTATGCATCCTATAGCGAGCTGCGCGCCAGCCCTGGCCCGGTCTACTACGAGCATTTCGACATATGGCTGCTGTCGCGCTATCAGGATGTCGCTGCGGCGGCGGCCGACAAGACGCTGGTGCGTTCGATGGAGTTCTTCCTCTCCCCCGAGGAGGTAGAGGAGGAGAAGGTTCGCTTGAACTGGCACGACATGCCGAACCATTCGCGCTTCGTGCAGTTCAGCCTACTGGATTCGGATGGCGAAACGCATGACCGCCTGCGGCGCAAGGTCTTTCGCGAATTTACCCCGGCCCTCGTCGCGCGTCAGCGCGGGATGATCCAGGACTTCGTCGACCGTTTGCTCGGTCGCCTGCTTGAGGTCGGAACGATCGATTTCGTCGAGGATCTTGCTTCGCAGGTGCCCGGCCATATCATCGGCTCGGTGCTGGGTGTGCCGGATGAATATGCGGGGCAGCTGCGCAAATGGTCTGAACAGGTCGTGCAATATTTCGACGTCGACCGCAGTGCCGAGCGCAAGGCCATTGCCGAGCGCGCAACGACCGAGTTCTACGAACTGCTCAAGGAGCTCATTGCCGATCGCGTGCGCAATCCGCGCGAAGATCTTCTCTGTCGGCTGACTGAGGCTTATACGGGCGGCGAGATGACTGAAGACGAACTCGTTTCCACCTGCATGCTGATCCTGATGGCGGGCCACGGCTCGACGATCGACGTGCTTGGCAGCGGAATGCATGCGCTGTTGCAGTATCCCGATGCCCTGGGCAAGCTCAGAGAGGCGCCGGCTGTCATGCCGACCGCCATTCAGGAAATGTTCCGGTTCGAGTCGCCGCTGCCGTTCTTCCATCGCTATCTGACTGAAGACAAGGTCATTGCCGGAAAGAGCCTGCCGAAGGGCACCAAGGTCGGCTTGCTCTATGGCGCAGCCAACCGCGATCCCGAACAGTTCGAAGCGCCCGATCGGTTCAATATCGAGCGAACGCCTAACCGGCATCTGGCCTTCGGCGGCGGCGCGCATTTCTGTCTCGGCAATCATCTTGCCCGGCTGGATATGGAGATCATCTTCTCGACCCTGCTCCAGCGCACCCGTTCCATCGAATTGCTGGACGAGCGTCCTGCATACAAGCGCGGGCTGTCGGTTCGCGGGCCTCAGCGCCTCAACATCCGTCTTATTCCCGCCTGAACGGGTTTATCGAAAGCATGGAGAATGCAATGAGTGAAGTCGTGTTCGTCGATTCCGCCGGTCGTGAGACGCGTGTGAGTGCGGAAAATGGCGAGACGCTGATGGCTGTCGCCGTCAGAAGCGGTATCGATGGCATCGTGGCGCAATGCGGGGGAGCCCTGGCCTGCGGCACCTGCCATTGCTACATCGATCAGCGCCATCTCGATCTCCTGCCTCCGCCTTCGGAGGAAGAGGCTGACATGATCGAGTTCGTGATGGAACCGAAGGCCAACAGCCGCCTCAGCTGTCAGCTCCTGATGAGTGCCGCCACTGACGGCATGCGCGTTATCGTCCCCGATAGCCAGCACTGATATCCGGGATCTCGGTTCGCCGAGATAGTCTCTTTGGATTCGACCTTCATTATCGAATGATTGCGCCGGCTATGATGCCGGCGCAACGACTATCGGCCTGCCGTCGATGCCGGCTCCGAGGCCAGCAGTTCCGCATAGTGGGCGCGGGCGACATCCGGATGAGAGCGCAGCCGGCTCTTGAGCTGATTCTGGCCGACTTCGCGGAAGATCGGATTAAGGGGATCGACTGAAATGCCGCGCTCGGCACGTTTCAGATCCTCCGGCAGCTCGATAACGGGGATCGTCGCGTCCGGGCGGGAACCAAGGAAGAAAGCAACGGAAAACCGCTCGACGCCTGCAGGCGGCGCGATCACATCATGCACGTCCGCCCGCACGAAGCCGTTCGTCGCAAGCTCGAGCAATTCGCCGGTGTTAATGACGAAAGTGCCGGGAACCGGCGGCGCTTCGATCCAAACGCCGTCTTCGGTACGCACACGCAGGCCGGGCGTCGTGTCCTGAAGCAGCACAGTTACGAAGCCGCCATCCTTGTGGGCACCGACCCCCTGGTCGGTTTCGGCGACGTCCCGGCCCGGATAGCGGATGATCTTCAGAAGCTGCGACGGCTGAGGCTGATATATGTCGGCAAAGACGTTTTCCGGCTGACCGAGGGCCACGGCGATGGCCTTCAGCACATCGATGCCGATCCGCGTGACTTCCGCCTGGTAGGCGAGCAGCAAGGGCTTGAGTTCCGGCAAGGCTTCGGGCCACTGGTTAGGGCCCTGCAGCCGTCGCCATGCGGGCGTGTCCGGGCCGATCTCGGCAGGTGCGTCCTCGGTGTTGATATCGAGCTGTTCGCGCCAGTCCTGCTCGCCGCGCGTCCGTTCCTGGCCGGCCCTGTTGTAGCCGCGGAAATGCGGCGATTTCACCATTTCGATTTTGAGCTTCTCTTCAAGAGGAAGCGAAAAGAAACGCTTCGCCGTCGCCACCACATCCTCGATCAGCTTCGGATCGACGCCATGGCCGGTCAAATAGAAGAAGCCATGATCGTGGAGCACGCTGCGCAATTCGCTGATAAAGGCTTGCCGCTCGTCCGGCGAGGCATGGAAGCGGGAGAGATCCAAGGTCGGCAGCGATGCTTCGACGGGCGTCGTGTGAACGGTCAATGAGATATTTCCTCTTTCAAATTGCCTTTGCCGCCTGTTCCGAGGCGACGATGAGGTCGTTATGTGCGCGAAAGGCGCATCCGGCCTCGCGGCTCCGTCAGGCAAGGCAAAACGTCCTGACGATTAAGCTGAGGCTAGGGCTCATTATTTGCCAAAGCAAAGAAGATCGTCTCAAAGATTGCCCGTCTCTTGGAATGGTTTTTTGCTGCCGCTACCCTTGGTGGAGGTGATCGCGACAGGACGTTCATGGGCCTCATTCGACGAGCATGTCGCCTCAGAGGCGATTTGTGATTTCCATGCAGGGGCTACCCTCGCGTGATCGCCAGAGCGATGGTCTGCGTAGAGGCTGAGCTTCCGTGCTTGCTACTCGGCTAAGTAAGCAGAGTGGCAACGCGGCCCGCTATCATCGCAAGCGAAACGGCGCCGGCGTCGGGATGGCCGAGGCTTCGCTCTGCAAGCGGGCGGGCGCGCCCAAGCTTGGGCGTAAGCTGCGTCGTCGCATCCGTCGCAAGCTTGGACACCGATGCCGCGTGCGCCCAGGCGGTGGCCAAAGATCCGCTTTCAGCGAAGCTCTTTTCCAACGCATCTACGAAAGGGGAGAATGCATCGACCAGCGTCTTGTCGCCGATTTTCGCGCCGCCCAATCGCATCACGCTATCGAGCGCCTGGCGGGCACCCTTGACGACAGCGCGGCCGTCGACGGCACCGTCATCGCTGAGCGCGCTGCTCCAGGATCGCAGGAGAAGTCCCCAGATCGCGCCCGACGTGCCGCCGGCGCGGTCGGCCCAGGCATCGCCTGCCGCCGCCAGCACGCTCGCCGTACCTGCGCCAGCAGTGCTTGCCGCTTTGGCGGCTTCCAAAGCCGCTGCGGCGCCCCGGGCCATGCCTTGACCGTGGTCGCCATCGCCGGCGCGAGCGTCGATCCGGCCGAGTTCCTCTTCGGCCTCATGGAGCAGCACGGAAATCTCTGCGAAGATGCGGGCGATGCAAGCGCCGCCGCGCTGGCCTTCGGCATCGGCTGGCGGATAGGTCGCCAGTCCGTCCTCGTCGACCAGAATGTCTGTTGCCGACGTGGTGGCAATCGCCGCGCCGCGGCGCAAGACCGGGGTGTCGCAGGCCGCGGTCCAATAGCGCTCGAGCTCGTCGTCCAGGAAGATGAGCGTCAGCGAGCAGCCCTGCATATCCAGGCTGGTAACGAATTCGCCGGCCTCGGGGGCGACGATTTCCAGGCCGGCTTGTTCCAATCGCGCCGAAATAGCCGTCCAGAGTACGAAGAGTTCTTCGTATTTCGTGGCGCCGAGGCCGTTGAGGATGGCGCCGACCTTCCGCGCATCATTTGGACGTTCCGGCAGAAGCTTTTGCGTCAATAGCGCTGCGAGATCGCTGGCACTCACGATCGTTTCTTCGCTGATGCCGGGTTCGCCGTGGATGCCGAGGCCGAGGGCCATCTTGCCGCGCGGTACGGTGAAGAGCGGGCCGGCAGAGCCGGGCAGGGTGCAGCCGTCGAAGGCCACGCCGAAGGAGACGGTGCGGGCATTCGCATGCCGCGCCAGGCGCTCGACTTCATCAAGCGAAAGTCCCGCTTCCGCCGCAGCGCCGGCAATCTTGAAGACCACGAGATCGCCGGCAACGCCGCGGCGCTTTGCCACGGTCTCGGCGGGAGCGCTGGCGACATCGTCGGTCACCGCCACGATGCGCACATCGATACCTTCGGCCCGCAGCCGCTCGGCTGCCACGCCGAAATTTAAAACATCGCCGGCATAGTTGCCGAAGCCGAGCAGGATGCCTCCACCGCGATGCGCCTTTCGGCACACTCGGGCAACGGCTGCCGTCGAAGGGGAAGCGAAGACATCGCCGGCGACGGCCGCATCGGCAAGGCCCGGCCCGACATAGCCGGCAAAGGCCGGATAGTGACCCGAGCCGCCACCGACGATGACGGCGACCTTGCCTTCCGGCACCGATGTCGAGCGGACAACGCCACCCTTTACCAGGCGGACGAAGCGGCCATGGAGCGCGGCAAAGCCCGCAAGCGCCGTCGCGGCGAACTCTTCCGGGGCGTCGAAGATCGTGGTCATGCGTTCAATCCTTGTCAATGCGGCGGGACATGCCGCAGATAATCACGATTGCTGGTGCTGAGGGAATGCCCGCTGCCGCCATGGTGACAGATGTCCTCATGCATTTCCGGCGAGGCTTCGGTGTCGAACTCTTTGATATGTTGGCCGAGCCCGCGAATGCGCGCAACCGCCTTGTGCCGGATTATCGGGTCGAGTGGAGCGCGGTTTGACGAAACCGACCGCTCGCTACGTTGCAATCAAGCCAGTCTGCACGTCGCGGTCAACTGTTCCGATAGTCAGGCCGTGTTGCGGCGGACAAGGTGCTGGACGCCGGCGGGCATGGTTTCGATAAGAGTTTGCAACGGCGCGGGCTGCAGGTCGAATTGGGTCAGGGCGGCCCGCGTCGGCAGCGTCCAGCGAAACTCGAGGTCGGCACTGCCGTCCTTGACCCGATGCACGATTTCCCTCTCGTGGAAGGGTAGCGGCTGGGACAGCTCCGCCTCATAATAGAACCCGACCTCGTGAACACGCCGTCCCACGAATTCGAAGAAGTTCTCGATGACGAAGCGCAGTGATCCGATCGTTGCCCGACAGCCGATCTCTTCCTCGATCTCGCGCGCCAGTGTTTCGGCACCCGCCTCATGAAACTCCACCCGGCCGCCGGGCAGGGACCAGAACGCGTCGCCGACCGCGCGGTGAATGAGGAGGTGACCGTTGGAGCGGATCAAGGCGCCTGCCCGCAGTTGGAAGCGTGAAATTCCGGCATCCATGACAATCATGGTGCGCGCATTATCTGTCATCGATCGGCCCTCCTGGTGGTTCGCGACAAGATCGTACTGTCCGAAGAATTGACATCGGCCCTGTATTTGGAAACGGTGTGATGATTGGAGATGCACTTTTCCGAAGTGATTTGGAAAGGCATTTCTTTCCTGGCCCATCCTCGACAGCAGAATTGGTTTTGGAAATGCGTTTCGTGAATCCAATCCCCTTCGTGAGTGATATCGAGCGCTGAAACGATCACGATGACCATGAGCCAATGGAGGCATCTACCGCGATAGTAGGTATCGGGTGGCTGCCGTGTCTGCTGCGGTCGCGGCGGCCGCGGAGACTGGCCTCTCCGTTCACCTTCTCGCGAAAGAGCCAGAAACATCGCGATTGGTTTCGAGGTCGGAATGCCGCCCTCGGATATGTTGATCGCCAGAGCTCCGATGCGGTCCCCGCATCGGGCCGCCTGAGCTTCACTGTCCGGTTTTGCGTGTCGTCTGGCTGTATCCGCCCGAAATCGGCAGAATCTCGCCACTCTCTGTATGTGCCGGCGTGGGCGCATCTGTGCTAGGAGTTTTAAGACAGATACCGATTTCGTGCCCCTCGACGCGGAAGAAGGCGATTCCTCCGTTTTCGAGAGCCAGTCGCAACTGTGCTTCCGTTGCCCGATGCAGGCTGTGGCGATCGCCCTCATAGTCGCGGATCGTGCTGCGCGATACACCGGAGCGGTCGGCGAGGTCCATCTGAGTCCAGTCGAGAAAGCCTCGGGCCGCTCGACAGAGCGCGGGTGTTAAAATCATCGCCATCTTACCTTGACGTGCAGTTTAAACCTGCCCATATTGGTCAATATCTATCATATAGGCCATATTACGCCGGTTTGCTAGAGGTGTTCGCCCCCTAAGGCGGCTGTGGTGATCCGGCTGAAGGAAGGAACGACGTTTTGGGATAACCAGCGGGCCCATTCTTATTCTAGCACTTTTGGCTCTGCCGTTTGTCGGAAGTCTTCTCTCTGTTTGCCTGTTGCGCACGCAGTCGCGGCGCACGCCAGCCTGGATCGCCGGATCGATCACCTTTCTGGCGCTGTTGATCTCGGTCAGCTCCTATCCTGCCGTCATGGACGGGGGCGTCCTGCGTGTCAGCATCGAGTGGCTGCCGCAGCTCGGGCTTGATTTCAGCCTGAGAATGGATGGTTTCTCCTGGCTCTTTTCGGTCGTCATTACGGCGATCGGCTTTCTCGTCATCGTCTACGCCCGATACTACATGTCGGAAGAGGATCCGGTTCCGCGTTTCTTCTCTTTTCTGCTTGCCTTCATGGGGGCGATGCTCGGCATCGTGCTGTCGGGCAATGTCATCTTGCTCTCGATATTCTGGGAGCTGACGAGCATCTTCTCGTTCCTGCTCATCAGCTATTGGCACAATAGCGCCGCCGCCCGTGACGGCGCGCGAATGGCGCTTACGATTACCGGGATCGGCGGCTTCTGCCTGCTGATCGGGCTGATCCTGCTTGGCCATATCGTCGGCAGCTATGATCTGGACAAGATCCTGGCGTCCGGCGACGTCATCCGCAACCACCCGCTCTATACGCCGGCATTGGTGCTGATCCTTCTGGGCGCGCTGACGAAGAGCGCGCAGTTCCCCTTCCATTTCTGGCTTCCGAACGCCATGTCGGCGCCGACGCCCGTTTCGGCCTATCTGCATTCTGCAACGCTGGTCAAAGCCGGCGTCTTCCTGCTCGCGCGCTTCTGGCCTGTTCTGGCGGGTACGGACGAATGGTTCTATCTCGTCGGTGCGGCCGGTATAACAACCCTGCTGCTAGGTGCCTATTTCGCGATGTTCCAGCAGGACCTCAAGGGGCTGCTCGCCTATTCGACGATCAGCCATCTCGGCCTCATCACCACTTTGCTGAGCCTCGGCAGTCCGCTCGCCACGGTCGCCGCCATCTTCCACATGCTCAACCATGCGACCTTCAAGGCATCGCTGTTCATGGCCGCCGGCATCATCGATCACGAAACCGGCACGCGCGACATGCGCCGCCTGAGCGGCATGTTCCGCTATCTCCCGTTCACGGGCGCGCTGGCGATTGTCGCGAGTGCGGCCATGGCCGGCGTTCCCTTGCTGAACGGCTTCCTGTCGAAGGAGATGTTCTTCGCGGAAGCCATCGAGACGCATGCCGATTCCATTCTCGACCGGATCCTGCCTTATGTCGCAACCCTGGCGAGCGCTTTCAGCGTCGCCTATTCCTTGCGCTTCATCCAAACGGTTTTCTTCGGCCCCGCGCCGACGGATGTGCCGATTGCCAAGCCGCATGAGCCGCCGCGATGGATGCGTTTCCCGATCGAGCTTCTCGTGGTGGTGTGTCTGATCGTCGGTATCGTGCCGGCTGTCTCGATCGCGCCTTTCCTGCATACGGCCGTCGCAAGCGTCTTACTTGCCGATACGCCTGAGTACAGCCTTTCGCTTTGGCATGGCGTCAATCTGCCGCTTGTCATGAGCGTGATCGCCTTGGTCGGCGGCACCCTCTTCTATTTCGTCTTCAAGGATTATCTGTCGCGCTGCGAGGATGGGCCTCCCCTTTTCCGTCGCCTGAAAGGCCAGCGCATCTTTGAGCGCGTTCTGGTCGAGGTTTCCTGGCATTGGGCGAGAACGGCGGAAAAGCGGATCGGGACGCGCAAGCTGCAGCCGCAGCTTCGCTGGGTGGTCGTAACCGGTTTTGCGGCCGGCCTGCTGCCGCTCTATCTGTCCGGCTTCGAGGCGAGGCGTTTTGCCTTTTCGGGCGCCGATCCGGTCTTTGCGGCGATCTGGGCCATCGGTATCTGCCTGGCGATCGGCACCGCTTTCTTCGCCAAATACCACCGGCTCGCAGCCCTGGTGATGCTTGGCGGAGTGGGGCTCATCGTCTGCTTGACGTTCATTTGGCTCTCCGCGCCCGATCTCGCCATCACTCAGCTCCTCGTGGAGATCGTCACCACGGTTCTCATTCTGCTGGGGCTGCGCTGGCTGCCGAAGCGGACCGAGGGGATCGACGATACGGTTGATCTTCGCGCGCGTTTCCGTCGCTTCCGCGACCTCGCTTTGGCCGTCATCTGCGGTGTCGGCATGATGTTCATCTCCTATGCCGTCATGACCACGCCGGTGCCCGACGCCATTGCGAACTACTTCCTCGAAAACGCCTATTCGAAGGGCGGCGGTCGCAATGTCGTCAACGTGATCCTGGTGGATTTCCGCGGCTTCGACACCTTGGGTGAAATCGCCGTTCTCGGCGTCGTCGCGTTGACGGTCTATGCGCTGCTGCGTCGCTTCCGACCAGCTCCCGACAGCATGGAGATGCCGGAGCAGCAGCAGATCCAGAACCGTTTCGACGAGGAACGGCCGGAGCGGTCGGCCGGCGATACAGTGCGCGACTATCTGCTCGTGCCGTCCGTCATCATGCAGTGGATGTTCCCTTTCGTCATCGCCTTGTCGGTCTATATCTTCATGCGAGGGCATGACGCTCCGGGCGGCGGCTTCTCGGCCGGCCTGACGTTGTCGATCGCCTTCCTGCTGCAATATCTGGCCGGCGGCACGCGCTGGGCGGAGGATCGCATCCGTATCCTGCCGTTACGCTGGATGGGAGCTGGCCTTCTCGTGGCGACCGCGACCGGTGCCGGGGCCTGGTTCTTCGGCTATCCCTTCCTCACGTCGCATTTCCAATATCTGGATGTGCCGCTGATCGGCAAAGTGCCGGCTGCGAGCGCGCTGCTCTTCGATCTCGGCGTCTTCCTGCTTGTCGTCGGCTCCACGGTTCTGATCCTCGTCGCGCTTGCGCACCAGTCGATCCGCATCAACCGACTGCGCGCGCTTGATGCCGACAAGGTAAAGGGGGATTGATGGAACTCATCTTGTCCGTTGCTATCGGTGTGATGACAGCCTGCGGCGTCTGGCTGATCCTGCGTCCACGCACCTATCAGGTCATTATCGGGCTGTCGTTGCTGTCCTATGCGGTCAATCTCTTCATCTTCGGCGTCGGTGGCGTGAAGTCGAATATGCCGCCGCTGCTGGCAGATGGTGCGGCGACAGCTGCGCTCGCTGATCCGGTGCCGCAGGCTCTGGTGCTGACGGCGATCGTTATCGGCTTTGCGACGACTGCCTTGTTCCTCGTGGTGCTGCTTGCCTCGCGCGGGCTGACCGGCACCGATCATGTCGATGGAAGGAGCGACCGGAAATGACAGGTTGGTCGCACCATCTCATCATTGTTTCTATCCTGCTGCCACTGGTTGCGGCTGCTATTCTGCTGTTCATCGATGAACGCGAGCGCACGTTGAAGGCGCTTGTCAGCCTTGCTGCGACGCTCTTGCTGGTCGGCGTTGCGCTTGCGCTCTTCCGTACCGAAGGTGGATCGGCCGGTCAGGAGCGGGCCTATCTGCTCGGAAACTGGAGCGCTCCCTTCGGCATCGTATTGGTGCTCGACAGTCTCTCGGCGCTCATGCTTCTGCTGACCTCCGTCGTTGCCGTTGCCGCATTGATCTTCTCGCTGGCGCGCTGGCATGCGGTGGGCGCCCATTTCCACACGATGTTCCAGCTGCTGCTCATGGGCGTGAACGGTGCCTTCCTGACCGGCGACCTCTTCAATCTCTTCGTCTTCTTCGAGGTGATGCTGGCTGCTTCCTATGGCCTCCTGCTTCATGGTTCCGGACCGCTTCGCGTCAAGGCAGGCCTGCATTACATCGCTGTCAATCTCGCCGCAGCGCTGCTCTTCCTTATAGGCGTCAGCCTGATCTACGGCACGACGGGAACGCTGAATATGGCCGATCTGGCTGTGCGCATTCCCGAAATGGCCGCCGATCGCCGCATGCTCATGCAGGCAGGCGCAGGTGTGCTTGGCATCGCCTTCCTGATCAAAGCCGGCATGTGGCCGCTCTGCTTCTGGCTGCCCACGGCCTATAGTGCCGCTTCCGCACCTGTTGCCGGTATATTTGCCATTTTGAGCAAGCTCGGCATCTATGTCATCCTGCGGCTGACCATGCTTCTTTTCAGCGTAGGACCGTCCGCCGGTTTCGGCGCGACCATGCTTCTCTATGGCGGCATGGCGACGCTGATTTTCGGTATCATAGGAGTGCTGGCATCGCAGGCGCTCGGCCGATTGGCGGGCTTTTCCGTACTTGTATCCTCGGGAACCTTGCTCATGGTGATCGGCATCAATGACGGTTCCATCTCCGCCGGTGCTTTGATGTATCTCGTCAGTTCCACGCTGACGATCAGCGCCTTTTTCATGCTGATCGAACTTGTCGAGCGCGGACAGGATGCGGGCGCCAGCGTTCTGGCCGTCACCATGGAAGCTTATGGTGATGCCGAGGAAAAGGAGCCGGAGGAAGGTGAGGGGGTCACCATGCCTGGCACCATGGCCATGCTCGGCATCTGCTTTGCCGCCTGCGCAATCCTGCTCGCCGGCCTGCCGCCGCTTTCGGGCTTCGTTGCCAAGTTCGCCATGCTGTCGGCCATGATGGGCACAGGCGCGATCGGCGTGCCGCCGAGTGCGGCCGTATGGGCGCTGATCCTGCTGGTGATCCTTTCGGGCATCGCCGCCCTGATTTCCATGACGCGGGCCGGCATACGCACATTCTGGAGCTCGCTTGAAGGCACGGTTCCGCGTGTGCTTGTGATCGAGATATTGCCTGTTATGGGCCTGCTTGCCTTGACGCTGGCGCTGACCATTTGGGCCGGCCCGGTCATGCAATATATGGAAGTGACCATCCGAACGCTCAGCGATCCCCGCATCTATGTCGATGCGGTTCGCAATGCGGCGACCCTGTCGAGCAAGGCGGGAGGTTCGTGATGTTTCCCTATCCGCTGCTGACGCTCATCTTGGTCCTGCTTTGGCTGCTGTTGAATGACTTTACGCTCGGCCAATTCATCCTCGGCGTCATTGTCGCTGTCTTTGCCTCCTGGGCGATGGCGTCGCTGCGCCCCGAAAAGCCGAAACTGCGAAAGTGGTATCTCCTGCCGAAGCTGTTCTTTCGTGTCGTTTTCGACGTCCTGAAATCGAATGCGCAAGTGGCCTGGATCATCCTGCGCGGCCGCTCGCGAAACACGACGCCCGGCTTCGTGACCCTGGAGCTCAGGGTTCGGGATCAGATCTCGCTGGCGCTTCTGGCTGTTATCCTCACCAGCACGCCCGGATCCGCATGGCTCGAATATGATTCGAACGACAACACCGTGCTGCTCCATGTGCTGGATCTTGAGAACGAAGCGCAATGGCGCGAAACCGTCGCCAACCGATATGAAAGCTTGTTGATGGAGATATTCGCATGAGCGCGATGATCATTCAAATATCTGTCGCAGCAGCGCAGCTGATGATCGTGGCTGCGATGGCGATCTCCTCCATTCGCATGTTTCGCGGCCCTCGTGCCCAGGATCGCATCATCGCGCTCGATACTCTGTATGTGAACGCGATGCTGCTGCTGCTCACCTTCGGGATCGGTACCGGACGGGTCGTCTATTTCGAGGCGGCTCTCGTCATTGGCATGCTCGGCTTTGTGGCGACCGTCGCCCTGGCGAAATTCCTGATGCGCGGGGAGGTGATCGAATGAGTACCCCATTCGAAAACGTGCCGCTCTGGGCCGCTATCCCAATCGGCGGATTGCTCGTCGTCGGCGCCTTTCTGACCCTCGTCGGCGCCATCGGTTTTCTGAAGATGGGAACGTTCTACGAGCGCATTCACGCTCCGACATTGGGAACAAGCGGTGGCATCGGCGCGATCATGGTGGCCTCGATGATCTTCTTCTCGACGTCAACGCTGTCTCTCGTCATCCATGAGCTACTGATCGGCATCTTCGTGACGGTGACGACGCCGATCACCTTCATGCTGCTGGCGCGCGCGGCGCTTCATCGCGATCGCGCCGAGCAGAACGGCAACGTTCCGCCCAAGAGTGCACAAGGCGAGCCCTCGGCCGAAGGGCCGTTGTCATAGACGACCGGCTCGTTCTTTCGGCGCTCAAAGCCAGCCAAGCGCGGTCGCAGCCCGGATCGCTTCGGCCCGGCGCCGGCAACCGAGCTTGCGAAACAGATTTCCGAGGTGAAACTTCACGGTAACCTCGGAGATGCTGAGCGTGTGAGCGATGCGCTTGTTGGACATGCCGCTGGCAATCAATTGCATCATCTGCGTCTCGCGCTGCGAAAGTCCGCCTTGCAGCGCCCGAGCCTGCGGCGAATTTACGGAAGCAGCAAAGAGCGAGAGCGCGGCGCGGACATCGGAAGATGTCTCGATGAAGCCGCGAATGCGCTCATCTTTGAGAAGTGGCGAGAGAAAGATCCGCTCTTCGGAGAGCACGCCATTGCATCCGAGACGTGTCGACGCTTCGAGTGCGGACAGAAGGTGAGCGCGGGTTGCCGCCTTGTCGCGACGCTGGTACGCGGCATAGCTCCGCCATAGTTGCAGAGCGACCTTTTCGCGGTTTGTCACCTTCGGGTTGGCGATCAGTGCGTCGATCTGGCGGGAGAGATAGGGGCGGGGCGTCGGGAGGCGGACGGCATCGCGCAGCCAGGCCATGACATAGGAAATCTCGTCGCGCCTCATCAGTCTCGTCAGTTCTTCATGGGCGCTTTCGACCCAGTTGCGGCCGATCCGCATGCGGACCGCTGAAAGCGTGGCAGCAGCATCGCCCCATCGATTGGCATTCTGATAGGCGATGGCGGTGCGGATTTCCATCATGGCATGGAACTGCAGGCCTTCGGACAGATGGATCCACAGCCCGTCAAGGAAGCCTGGCCGGATCACCATCGGAAAGTGATCTCCCAATACCTGTGACGCATAGTGAAGAGCAAACTGCATCAGGCTCGGCCAGATTTCCGAGGCTGCGAAGCCGTCGAACTCGTTTTGAACGAATTGGAGCAGATCGCGCGGCTGGCCGGCTTCATAGGCGATGCAGGCTTCCGCCAGCCGCAGCATGCGGAATTCCGCCTCGGCTGCGTGCGGAACCTGTTCCAGTTTCCGTCGTGCCTCTTGCGCGGCGCGGCGCGCAAACAGAGCGTCGCCGCCCATAAGGCGCAATACGGCCTGATGCAGATGGATGAAGAATTCGAGCAGCGGCTGACCGCCCATGTGGCCAAGATAAATCAGCGCCCGCGCGGCTGCTGCCTCCGCCTCCCGGAAGTTTCGACGGCGGATTTCGAATTCCAGCAGGGCATTGTAGTAGGCTGCCCACTTGCCATGGTCGCCCATCGGGTAGTCGGCCATGAATTCCCCGAGGCGGGTGATCATGGCATCGGTCGGCATCAGGTCCTCTGAAATCATGAGGTTCAACCTGAAGGTTCGCGCCGCAAAGGAGAAGCGCGATCCGCGCAGCAAGACCTTGAGCGGGTCCAGATAGTCCGAGCCCAGATGTTTGCCGACGAGGTGGCGGACACGCTGCAGCTCTCCCAGCTTCAAAAGCATGCGGGCAAGAGCAAAGAGCACGATCTCGTTGGTCGCGATCATCTCGTGGGAAAAGCGCATGATGATGTCGCGAAAGGCGTCGAGACTGCTTCTGTAGATCAGCTCCAGGCCGCGGGAGCGTTCGAGGATCTGTGCCGCATGCGCCTCGTGTCCATGGTCTAGAAGCAAGGTCATCGCAGCAACGGCTCGTCCCGCCTTTTCGAAAGCGGATGCGACTTCAATCACGGCCACTGTGTTTTCGAAGGTCGCCAGACGCTCTCGGACGGCGATGGCGAGAAGCTGCCGCAACTCGATGTGCCTGTTCGGCTCATTGATGAGAAGGGGCGGCAGCAGCCCAGTCCAATCTTGGTCTGTTGTCGGCATCGGTGCTTCGAGCCAGATCGAAAGGGTGGCCGTTTGCGCGGGTGAGAGGTGCGCGAGAAAACTCTCGCGCAAATAGTCGATAGCCAGGCGCGGAGCTTCTGAACGGGTCAACGGTAGGAAGGCCGGCCAGCCGGCATAGTGTTCGAGAAGGCGGCTCGCTTCTTCGGGAGGCAAGCCACGCAATTCTTCCGGCGAGAAGGTCAATTCGTCCGCATCGATCGTCACGGAGCCGTGATGCAGAATGAGCCGCGCCAGTCCGCTGATGCGCTGGTCAGGACGGCAGGCAACGACCAGCACGTCGATGCTTTCCAGCAGTTGCGCGGACAGCCGCGCCGATCTTGCCGAAATCGGTATATCCCAGAAAAGCCAGCCATCCTCGACATCGCTCATGCGCGGCTGCTGCAGGCTGCAAACATGCTTGCCCATTGCCTCGGCGGTCATCGACAGGGTCACGGTCTTTCCCGCCCCGGCAGGGGCTCGCAGAAAGACGACGCCGGCTCGTTGGTCAGCAATGCGGCGGCAAAGACGGTGTCGGAGGATCGGCATATCCATGTGGCTTTGTAAGCTCCGATGAATAAACAACCTATACCATAAAGCTGAAAAACTATACTTTTGACCGGTTGTCCATCGTCTGCAGATGGGGATTGTTGTCTGTCAGTTAGCTGGCGAACAAGGAACCTCCCGTCGATGCAGCAACATCCGTTGGTCGCGATCCTGACGCGGCTTGGCACTTTCGTGCTGGTCATGATCGCGCTCTCCATCATGATTTTTGCGTTGGCGCGCGTCGTGCCGGGAGATCCCGCGCGCATGGCTCTCGGCCCGGCGGCAACGCAGGAACAGGTCGATGCGCTGCGCGTGCAGATGGGTCTCGATAAGCCTCTTCCTGTGCAATATGTCGATTATGTCGGCAAAGCGCTGCGCGGTGATCTCGGCATGTCGCTGGTTTCGCAGCGTCCGGTCACGACCGATCTGGAGCAGACGGTGCCGGCCACCGTGGAACTGGTTCTCGTCTCCGTGATCTTCATGTTCGTGGTGGCGATTCCTCTTGGGGTCATAACGGCGCATTTCCGCGACCGAGCCCTCGACCATATCGGCCGCATCCTGTCGCTGACCGGAGTCACCATTCCAAGTTTCCTGTTTGCGATCAGCCTGCAACTGCTGGCGGCGCGCTGTCTGCCGAACTGGCCGATCATCGGTCGCCTCGATCATTCCCTGAGCTTTCAGGCCGGGCCGACCGGCTTCCTGTTGATCGATGGACTTTTGGCAGGGCGTCTGGATGTGATCGTCGACGCGCTCCAGCATCTCGTGCTGCCGGCGTTCGCTCTCGCCATGGCCGGCATCGGCCAGATTACCCGCATCACCCGCTCCTCCATGCTGGAGAACCAGCGTAAGGACCATGTGCTGACCCTACAAAGCTTCGGTGTGCCGGAGAGGGTCATCATCTTCCGCTATCTCCTCAAGCTGTCGTCGATTGCGCCGCTGACGATCATGGGGCTCGAATTCGCATCGTTGATCGGCAATGCCTTCGTCATCGAGATGGTGTTCGCCTGGGGCGGCTTTGCCTCCTACGGGCTGAACGCCATCCTGCAAAAAGACCTCAATGCCGTTACCGCCGTGGTGCTGGTCGCCGGCTTGTTTTTCATCGTTGCGAACCTGGCCGTGGATGTCCTGATCTCGATCATCGACCCGCGCCAGCGCCGCAAGGAGGCACGCTGATGGCCGATATGAAGATGCTTGATGCCTCTGACCGCGCCCTGAGCACGGGTTACATGATGTGGTATCGCTTCAGCCGCAATCCGGCTGCGGTGATCGGCACGCTGATCCTGATTTCCGTCGTCGTGCTGGCGGTCTTTGCGCCGTGGCTCACTCCCTATCCGAAGCACGTCGGCGCCGTGGTCGATTTCCGTGCACGGCATGTTGCGCCTGACGCCACTCATTGGTTCGGCACCGACAAGGTGGGCCGGGATATCTTTTCGCGCACCGTTTTCGGCATGCGCGTCTCCCTGCTTCTGGTTATTGGCGTGCTCGGCATTTCCGTACCGATCGGCACGGTCCTAGGTCTAATCGCCGGTTACTTCGGTGGCTGGATCGAGAAGATCATCACTGGCCTCACCAACGTCATGCTGGCGATGCCGCCGCTGGTCATGGCGCTTGCCGTATCAAACCTGCTCGAGCCGAACCTGATGAACGCGATGATCGCAATTACGCTGCTGTGGTGGACGTGGCATGCCCGGCTGATCTATGCCGTTTCCAAGTCAATCGCCTCCGAAGACTACATCGAAGCGGCTCGCCTTGCCGGCGCCGGGCCGATGCACATCCTGTTCCGCGAGATCCTGCCGAATTGCGTTGCGGTCATCTCCGTCAAGACGACGCTGGATGCTGCCTTCGTCATCCTGTTCGGCGCAACCCTCAGCTTCCTCGGCTTCGGGGTAAAGCCGCCCATTCCCGACCTCGGTTCCATGGTCGCTGATGGCCGCCAGTTCATGCCCAGCTATTGGTGGGAAGTCGTCTGCCCCGGTGCTGCGGTCTTCTACGTGACGCTCGGTTTCAATCTTCTGGGTGATGGCTTGCGCGACATGTTTGATGTGGAGAGCTAAGCCATGACCGAGCCGCTTCTCAAGATCGAGGCTCTGAATGTCTCGTTCACCACTTATGGCCGCACCCGACAGGTGCTCCGTGACGTCTCCCTCACTGTTGCCGCCGGAGAGCGTGTCGCGCTGATCGGCGAGACGGGATCGGGCAAGTCCGTAACGGCAAAGGCGATCATCGGCACCTTGCCGAGGAATGCCACGATCGGTTCCGGCATAATCTGCGTCGCGGGGCGTGACGTCCTGAAGATGCCGCGGCGGGAGCGCGAGACGCTGAAGGGCACGGCCTTTTCCCTCATCATGCAGGACCCGCTCTCCTCCTTCAATCCGGTCTTCAAGATCGGCACGCATCTCGATGACGTCATGCGCTTTGCAGACAAGCGTGACGGCGTTCGCTCGTCGAAGGCCGAGCGTCGGACGCGGATCGCCGCCGTCTTGCGCCGCGTGCAGCTTGCCGACGCCGAGCGTGTGATGAACGCCTATCCGTCCGAACTTTCGGGCGGCATGCGCCAGCGCGTCCTGATTGGGCTTGCGTTGCTTCATCAGCCGAAGCTCTTGATCGCCGATGAACCAGGCACGGCGCTCGACGTGACGACGCAGGACGAGATCCTCAATCTGATCAACCAGCTGGTGGTCGAGGAGAACATGGCTCTTCTCATGATCACCCACAATCTCGGCGTCGTGCGCAAAGTCGCGGACCGGGTTGTGGTCATGCATCACGGCGATATCGTCGAGGCAGGTCCCTGCGGCGAGATCCTCACCAATCCGCATAAGGCCTATACCAAAGCGCTCCTTGATGCGGTGCCTCCGCTTTATGGCGAGCGCGTCACCGATCTGCCGCAGAGCGACCGCGCGCCGATCGTCAAGGTTGAGGGCCTGAACAAGGTCTATGGCAGGAAACCCGGTTTCCACGCCGTTCGCGACGTGAACCTGACCCTGCGCCAGGGCGAAATCTTCGGACTGGCCGGCGAGTCCGGCTCGGGCAAGACCTCGGTCGCACGCATCATCATGGAATTGTCGCGCCCGACTTCGGGCAGCGTCACCATCGATGCGCCGGCTCCTGGCCGCGGCAAGCGGCTGACGCAGATCGTCTACCAGAACCCCGGCACGTCGCTCAATCCCAAGCGCAATGTTCAGCAAACGCTTGCGCTGCCTTTGAAATCCATCGGCATGGATGGGCCGGCCCGCGAGGCAAGGATGAAGCAGCTCATGGATCTCGTGCGCCTGCCGCAATCCTATCTGGCAAAATATCCGCATGAGCTTTCGGGCGGCCAGAAGCAGCGTGTGGCGATTGCCCGCGCGCTGGCCGCAGAGCCGAAGATCCTGATCCTCGACGAGCCGACGGCAGCGCTTGACGTCTCGGTGCAGAAAACCGTGATCGAACTGCTGTTGCAGCTGCGCGAGGAACTTGGTCTCACCTATCTGATGATCTCGCATGATCTGTCGCTGATGCGCAATTTCTGCTCGCGCATCGCCATCATGCTGCGCGGCGAGATCGTCGAGGAAGGACCGACTCCCGAAGTCTTTGCCGCACCCAATCACGCCTACACACGCGCGCTGATAGCTGCGATTCCCGTCGTCACCGACGAAGAAGAGCGCCTGAAGCCCACCGTGAGCGAGGAAGAGCGCACGCGCTTCCTTGTCAAAACCACAGACTGATCGAAGAGGAGCCTAACGTGTATCGCGTTGGAATTGACGTCGGCGGCACCAATACGGATGCCGTCGTCCTGGAGGGAAAGACCGTTCTGGCTGGGGTCAAGGCCTCGACGACCGAGGATGTGACCTCGGGCGTGATCGAGGCACTGGAGAAGGTCATCGAGGCCTCCGGCATCGATCGTACCCGCATCGCAGCTGTGATGATCGGCACGACGCATTTCACCAATGCGGTGATCGAGCGCCGTTACATGGACGAAGTTGCGGCCATTCGGCTGAGCCTGCCGTCTGGCGCCGGCCTGCCGCCCATGGTGGACTGGCCCGATGATCTGCGCGAGATCGTCGGCAATCACGGCTATCAGGTCAAAGGCGGCTACGAGTTCGATGGGCGTGAGCTATCGCCGCTCGACGAGGATGCCATCGTGCGCATCGCCGGCGAAATCCGGGCGAAGGGTCTGAAGGCGGCCGCCGTGACCTGCGTCTTCAGCGGCATCAACGATGCCATGGAGCTGCGAGCCAAGGAAATCCTGCAGCAGCATTGCCCCGGCCTGCCCGTCGTCATGTCGAAGGACATCGGCCGTCACGGCCTGTTGGCGCGTGAAAGCGCCGCGATCATGAATGCGAGCCTGCTGTCTCTTGCGGATCGTACGGTCGCTGCTTTCGGCAAGGCGCTTGTCGCTGCCGGCATCCCGTGCCCGTTCTACATCACGCAGAACGACGGCACGTTGATGGCAGCCGATGTCGTGCGCGCCTTTCCGGTGCTGACCTTTGCCTCCGGTCCGACAAATTCCATGCGCGGCGCCGCATTCCTGACCGGTTTGAAGGACGCTGTCGTCGTTGACGTCGGCGGCACGACCTCGGACGTCGGCTCTCTTTCGCACGGCTTCCCGCGGCAGGCTTCCACGACAGTAGACATCGGTGGAGTTCGCACGAATTTCCGCATGCCCGACGTCTTCTCGATCGGCCTGGGTGGCGGCTCGCTCGTCGTCAACGGCGATACGGGTATGTCAGTCGGACCGAAGTCGGTCGGTTATCGCGTGCGCCGAGAAGCCATGTGCTTCGGCGGCACGACACTCACTGCAACCGACATTGCTGTAGCAGCCGGCAAGGCCGAAATCGGTGACAGCGCGCTCGTCACCAAACTCGACAAGAGACTAATTGATGCCGCAGTGGCTAAGATCAACGCCATGCTGGAGGCTTGCGTCGAGCGGAGCCGCATTTCCTCGACGCCGGTGCCGGTCATCGCGGTCGGCGGCGGCTCGATCCTGATGCCTGATCGCATCGGCGATCTCGAAGTGATCATGCCCGAGAATTTTGCCGTCGCAAACGCGGTGGGTGCCGCCATTGCCCAGATCAGCGGCGAGACGGATCGCGTCTTTTCGCTTGTCGATGGCCGCACCCGCGAGAGCGCGCTCGCCGAGGCTGAAGCCGAGGCGCGCGAAAAGGCGATCGCCGCCGGGGCGCTTGCGGAAACCCTTGAAGTTATCGAGCGCGAGGACACGCCGCTTGCCTATCTGCCGGGCAACGCCACGCGCATTCACGTCAAAGTCGTCGGTGAAATGGGAGGCCATCATGCCTGAGACGCGCAAGCAGAAATACGATGATGCCGCTCTTCGCCGGCTGACGCCCGAGGATCTCGATGCGCTGGAAATCGGAGCAGGCATTCTCGGCACCGGCGGCGGCGGCAACCCCTATCAGGGCAAGCTCCTCGTCCTCGAAGCCATGAAGGCTGGCTACGAGATGAAGGTTCTCGCGACCGACGCCATCGAGCCGGATGCGCTTTGCATGTCGATCGGCGGCATCGGCGCACCGGTTGTCGGCGTTGAGCGCATCCGCGAGGGGCGCGAAGGATTGCGCTGCCTGCGGGCGATGGAAGAGCTTATCCGCACGCCAATCGATGCCATCGTCTGCGAGGAGATCGGCGGCGCGAACGCGATGAACCCGCTCGTCACGGCGGCTCTCGGCGGCCTGCCGATCCTCGATTGCGACGGCATGGGCCGGGCCTTCCCCGAAATGCAGATGACGACCTTCTCGATCTACGGCCATAGCTCCACGCCTTCTGTCATGTGCGACCTGCATGGCAATGCGGTGATCTTCAGCCATGCCGTATCGGAAGTCTGGCATGAGCGCATGGCGCGCGCCTGCGTGGTCGCGCAGGGCGGCGGTGCGATGCTGGCGACGGCGCCGATGCAGGCCCATTACGTCCACCAGTACGGCATCCCGAAGAGCTTCGCCAAGGCGATCGCGCTCGGTGAGGCGGTGATCCGCGCGCGCAAGGCGCAGGAAGATCCGATTGCCGCCGTTTGTGCACTGGAAGGCGGGCGGCGTGTCTTCAACGGCAAGATTACCGACCTGAAGCGCCATTTGCGCGGCGGTTTCGTCGTCGGCGATATGGAGCTTGCCGGCTTCGACGACTGCAGCGGCCAGACGGCGAACGTGGCGATCCAGAACGAGTTCCTGGTCTTCCGCCGCGATGGCGTGATCGAAGTCTGCGTGCCGGACCTGATCGTGCTGCTCGATGTCGAAACAGGCTATCCGATCACCACCGAAATGTTGCGCTACGGCCAGCGCGTCGCCGTAGTTGCCATCCCCTGCCACGAGCTGCTGCGCAGCGCGCGTGCCCTCGATGTCGTCGGCCCGGCAGCCTTCGGCTACCCGGACATCACCTATTCCCCGCTGCCGGCCCGGGGGCAAAAGGCAGCCTAACCATAAGCGGGGCAGTTCCCGCATTAAAGAGGAGAACTTGAATGAAGATGGGTTCCAACGGTTTGCGTCTTTCGGCGCTTCTGCTTGCCAGTGCCATAGCATTGCCGCTGACTTCGGTCGCGGCATCGGCGACCGACAAGGTGTCGATCGCGGTCAACACGATGCAGATTTTCAGCTCGCTCGATCCGGCGAAGGTCACCGACTACACGGGCTACATGGCCATCGTGAATATGTATGACGCCCTGACGACGGTCAGCCCTACCGGCGAGATCGTGCCGCATCTGGCGAAATCCTGGGAGATTTCCCAGGACGGTCTGACCTACACGTTCCATCTTCGCGACGATGCCAAGTTCCAGGACGGTAAGCCCGTCAAAGCCTCCGACTTCGTCTGGTCGATCCGGCGCCTGATCGGCATCAACAAGGGCCCATCCAATCTCGTCGTCGGCCTCGTGAAACCCGACAACGTCACCGCGCCGGACGAAAAGACCGTCGTCGTCAAGCTTGATCGCCAGTTCTCGCCGTTCATGGCCGTCACGCCGCTGATGATGGCGCTGAACGAGAAGCTGATCGAGGCCAACTCCAAGCCGGATGACAAATGGGGCGAAGCCTATGTGGGCGAGCACTCTGCCGGCTCGGGGCCCTACAAGCTCATCAGCTACAATCGTTCCGCCGACATGGTGATCGCGCGCAGCCCCGACTATTTCCTCGGCTGGACCAAGGGAACGCCGATCGACGAAGTGCGCTTCGTCCAGACGAGCGACGACGCTACCGTCAAGGCGCTTGCCGAAAAGGGCGAACTCGGCCTCTCCTCGCATGGTCTCGGCAACGATACCTATGAGACGATCGGCAAGATGCAGGGCTACAAGCTGCTCCAGTCGACGACGGCCGGCGGCTTCGTGATCAAGCTGAACAGCAAGGTCTACCCGACCGACGACGTGCATGTGCGGCGCGCGATCGCCTATGCCACCGATTATAAAACCATCCAGGAGGCGATCTATCCGGGCTTTGACATGACCGGCCCGCTTTCGACCGTCTTCAAGGACGCCCATAACGAGGATGTCCAGCCCGGCGTCTTCGACATCGAGAAGGCGAAGGAGGAACTCGCCAAGTCGAAATATGCGGGCCAGAAGATCACGCTGGTCAACAGCTATGTCGCCTCGCTCGCCTTCGAGTCGGAAGTGGCGCTGCTGATGCAGGCCAATCTCGAGCAGATCGGCATCACGCTCGATATCAAACCCGAGCCCTGGAACCGCATCGTCGAACTCTCGTCCAAACCGGAAACCACCCCGGCTTCGACGCAGGTCAACATTTCTCCCAACTATCCGTCGCCCGACGCGATATTCTACAACCAGTATCACTCCAAGGCTTCCGGCACCTGGATGTCGATGGAATGGCTGCAGAATCCCGAGGTCGATGCCCTGATCGACAAGGTGAGGGCGACCACCGACATCAAGGGGCAGAACGCGACCTACAAGGAGCTGCAGGTAAAGCTTGCCGAGCTGCAGCCCGACGTATGGGCGGTATCGCCGAACCGGCGCTATGCGGCGAACAAGTGCCTACAGGGCTACGCGTTCATTCCCATGCAGAGCTGGGATCTGAACTTCTCGAATTTCCATTGGGACTGCAAGGCGAACTGATCTTCGCCTGCACATGAAATAAACCCGGCCCCGCACGGGGTCGGGACTGCTATTGCCGAAGGTGAAACATGTTTCAGGAATTTTCCGAAGAAAATATCGAGCCGCTCGCAACGGGAGCCTGGATCCTGGGAACCGGCGGCGGTGGCAATCCCTATATCTCGACCCTCAACCTTCGCAGGCTCTATGCTGAAGGCCGTCGCGTTCAGGTGATGGATCCGATGGCGCTCGACGATGACGACATGGTTGCCGTCGTCTCGAAAATGGGAGCGCCGCTGGTGGGGCAGGAGCGTCTGAGCGATCCCGTGCATCTTGCGCGGGCCGTCGAGGTCATGGAGGATTATCTCGGCAAGCCGTTCCGCGCGATCATGAGCGTCGAGATTGGCGGCTCGAATGCGCTGTCGTCCTTCCTTGCCGCTGCGATGCTGGGTCGGCCGGTCGTCAACGCCGATGCGATGGGGCGTGCCTATCCCGAAGCGCAGATGACCTCTTTCGCCATCGGCAATCTGCCGATGTATCCGCTTTCTCTCGTCGACGTGCGCGACAACGAGGTCATCGTCACCAGGGCTGCATCCTGGAAGTGGATGGAGCGAATTTCGCGCAAGGTCTGCACCGAAGTCGGCTCGACCGCCGCTACCTGCAAGGCGCCGCGCACCGGCCGCGAGGTGAAGGACTGGGGCATTCACTACACGATCACCAAGGCGACGGAACTCGGCCGCACCGTCATCGAGGCGCGTGCACGTCATGACGATCCGGTCAAGGCGGTTCTCGACCACGAGGGCGGAAAGCAATTGTTCCGCGGCAAGGTGACAGACGTGGCGCGCGAAACCACCGGCGGCTTCCTGCGCGGGCGAACCGTGATCGAAGGCATCGACGCCGACAAGGGCGCTCGCATGGAGCTGGCCTTCCAGAATGAATGGGCGGTCGCCTTCCGCGATGGCGAGCCGGTGGCGATGACGCCGGATCTTCTTTGCCTCCTCGACACGATCTCCGGTAGCGCGATCGGCACGGAATCCGTGCGCTACGGCCAACGCGTGACCGTCGTGGCCTTGCCCGCGCCTGAGCTCTTGACCTCTCCGGCGGGGATCGCCGCCGTCGGCCCCCGCGCTTTCGGCTATGACATTGATTTCAGATCGGTATTCGCATGAAACGCATCGGTATTGACGTTGGCGGCACCAATACGGATGCCATTCTGATCGACGGTGAGAAGATCATCGCTTCCATCAAGGTTCCCACGACGCAGGACGTTATGTCCGGCGTGAAGGCCGCCTTGAGCCATGTGGCCGGCCATGCCGGCGCATCCGGCCGGCCGATCGACGCTGTGATGATCGGCACCACGCATTTTACCAACGCCGTCGTCGAGCGGGCGCGGCTGGAAAGGGTGGCGGCGATCCGCATTGCGCTGCCGACCGGCGCGTCCCTGCCGCCGATGTGCGATTGGCCGGACGATTTGCGCGCGGCTGTGGATCCGTTGATCTTCATGGTCCATGGCGGCCATGAGTATGATGGCAGTCCGCTCGTTCCGATGATCCCCGACGAGATCCGCGAAGCCGCGATGAAGATCCGCGATGCCGGCATCACGTCGATCGCGATATCGGCAACCTTCTCACCGCTGACGACCGAATGCGAGGTCAAGGCCGCTGAGATTGTCCGTTCGGTGATCCCCGATGCAAGGATCACGCTGTC
This sequence comes from Rhizobium sp. BR 315, assembly GCF_050577975.1. Classification (NCBI taxonomy): domain Bacteria; kingdom Pseudomonadati; phylum Pseudomonadota; class Alphaproteobacteria; order Hyphomicrobiales; family Rhizobiaceae; genus Rhizobium; species Rhizobium sp. BR 315. The sequence continues at coordinate 65,167 of NZ_JARWKZ010000007.1, forward strand.
GCACACGCTTGGACGGATCGGCCTGCTCGAGCGCGAAAATGTCGCGCTTCTCAATGCGGCACTGCAGTCGCTCGGCAGGACCACGGTGCAGGCGTTCTCGGATGCGCTGCGCGAAGCAGGCATTGCCGCTCCCTTTTATCTGACGCAAAACGATGGAACTGTAGCGCTTGCAGATGTCGCCGCGGCCAATCCGGTTCACAGTTTTGCCTCCGGCCCGACGAACTCGATGCGCGGTGCGGCATTTCTGACAGGCTTGAGCGATGCCATGGTCGTCGATGTCGGCGGCACGACGTCGGACATCGGCTGCCTCGTCGGCGGCTTCCCGCGCGAGGCCAACAACATCGTCCATATCGGCGGCGTGCGCACGCTGTTCCGCATGCCCGATCTCCTGCCGATCGCGCTTGGCGGCGGAACGATCATCGATCCGGAAACGGGAAAGATCGGACCGCGTTCGGTTGGCTATCGCATCCTGACGGAGGCACGCGTCTTCGGCGGCAATACGCTGACGACGTCGGACGTCGCCGTCGCCGCCGGTCTGATCGAGATGGGAGACAAGGATCGCGTTCGCGATCTCGACCCGGCCTTCGTGAAGGCAAGCCTCGGACGCATCCGCGACATGGTGACAGACAGCTTCGACCAGATGAAGACTTCGGCGGAGGATGTGCAACTGATCGCCGTCGGCGGCGGCGCTTTCCTGATCCCCGATAAGATCGCAGGTGCTTCAGAGGTTCTTCGCGTCGAGAATGCCGGCGTTGCCAATGCGCTTGGCGCTGCGATGGCGCAGGTTTCGGGCGAAGTCGACCAGGTGTTCTCGGGGTTGAGCCGCGACGAAGCTCTCGCCAAGGCGGAGGCGGAGGCTCAGAACGCTGCCGTTGCTTCCGGCGCCAGCCGCGCCAGCCTGAAGACGCTCGAAGTCGAGGACATTCCAATCGCTTATCTGCCTGGCGGTGCGCGCCGCGTAAGAGTAAGGGTCATCGGCGATATCGCCTTCAACTAAATCGCGACGTCCGATCTCCAAGGTCGGGCATCATTCGTGAGAGCGGTGATCAACGGGCAGGGTATCCCGGCACCGGATCGGAGTGGAAAATGACGAAAATTGCACTGGCTATTCATGGTGGTTGCGGTGTCATGCCGGAAGACAGCATGACGCCGGAGGAATGGGACGGTGCGCGCCGTGATCTGGCCGCCGCCCTGCGCGCGGGCTATGCGCGGCTGAAGGCCGGTGCCAGCGCGATCGATGCGGTCGAAACCGCTGTCGTGGTCATGGAAGACAGCCCGCATTTCAACGCCGGCCACGGCGCCGCACTTAACGAGAACGGCGTGCACGAACTCGATGCATCGATCATGGACGGGGCAACGCTGGAGGCAGGCGCCATCAGTGCGTCTTGCGCGATCCGCAATCCGATCAAGGCTGCCCGCGCGCTGATGGAAGATGGCCGTGCCGTCTACATGACCGGCCCTGCAGCCGACCGTTTTGCCGAAGCCAAGGGTCTGCAGGTCGAGCCGCAATCCTATTTCACCACGCAGAAGCGGGTCGATGCGCTGCAAGCTATGAAGCGTCACGCCGCCGCCGGCACGGAAGCAACGGAGAACGAGAAGCACGGCACGGTCGGAGCCGTAGCGCTCGACGCGAACGGCCATCTCGCCGCCGCGACCTCGACAGGCGGCTACACCAACAAGCCTGACGGGCGCGTGGGCGACAGCCCGGTTATCGGTGCGGGCACCTATGCACGCGATGGCGTCTGCGCGGTTTCAGGCACGGGCAAGGGCGAGTTCTTCATCCGCTATGTCGTCGGGCACGAGGTGGCGTCTCGCATCGCCTATCTGCGGCAGGACATCGAGACGGCGACGGATACGCTGATCAACCATGATCTGGCGCTATATCAGATAGGCGCGGGGCTGATCGCGGTGGACGCTCAGGGTGTCGCCGTTGCGCCATACAATACGCCGGGGATGTTTCGCGGCTGGGTGACGCCCGAAGGCAAGGCTTTCGTTGCGACGCATGAACGGGTCTACGAAATCGAGCTGTAACGAGAGTCTGATTGAGCAAGGATGCGGCCCGCGCTCTGCTTCGGAAGTGGAGAGCTGGTCGCGTCGCGGCGCCTAGCGTGCAAGCGTATAACAGCACTGGACGATGGTCTCGCGGCGTGCCCGCGAGAAAAGCTCTCTGCTGTGGATTTGCGTGAAACCCAGCTTTGTCAGCACGCGGCCCGATGCAGGGTTGTCGGATGCATGACCGGATACCAGGTTGGAAAGACTGACTTTCGAGAAGACGAAGCCGATCAGCGCTTGCGCTGCCTCGAAGGCGTAGCCCTTGCCCCAGGCCGATCTTTCCAGCCAAAATAGCCAAGGCTGCCCTCGCTACCGACAATGCAGTCGACATCGACAATCCCGATCATTCTTCCTTCCCGCTCGATGGCGAAACGATAGGCTGTGCCTTCATCCCATTCTCGCCCATGGCTGGAAAACCAGTCTGCTATATCCTTTAGATCAGGAGGATAGGTGGCGTTGCTCAGCATGCGTGCCACATTCCAATCGCTCTGGATTTCCACTGCCCGGTTTGCGTCTGTTTCCGATGTCGGCCGGAGCAGGAGACGGGCTGTCTGGATATGTGAGCGCGGAATAGATCTTGCTGTCACGACAAAACGCCTTCAAGATTGAGTATCACATGCCAGATTGCGATCGGGTTGCCCTATTTCAATGGCGCAACCTTAGTCGGGCTGTGGCGCCGCCGTCGTCTCGCCTTCGGACAACTCGCAGGCGAACAGCACAGGGTCATCGACGCTCGGTACGGGTTGTTCATTCAAGAGAACCTCCACCGCTGCTGCCGCAATCTTCTGGATCGGCTGCTTCACGGTCGTCAGGCGCGGTATCGTCATGCTGGAGAGCGGAATGCCGTCGAAGCCCAGGATGGAAAGGGCCGCGGGTACTGGGATACCCAGATCATAGGCCGCCCTCATGCAGCCGATCGCCTGCTGGTCCGAGCTTGCGAAGATGGCGGTCGGGCGCTCGTTGCGGGCACGCGCGAGAAGATAATTTCCGGCCGAGCGGCCGCTTTCATAGTCGAAGCCCGCCTCGGCGATCAGCGGCGGCTCCGCCAATCGTCCGCCTTCTCCCGCCTGCTTCATTGCGTCGAGATAGCCCTTGAGGCGATCATTGGCGGGAACGGAATGCTGAGGGCCTGAAATGAAGCCGATGCGGCGATGACCAAGCTTCAAAAGATAGTCGATGCCAAGCCTAACCCCGCTGCGATGATCCGAAGCGATCCCGGAATATCCGGGCATCAGGCGATCGACGACGACGATCGGCAGTCCCTTCGGCAGCTTCAGTGTATGGAAATCGTTGCTCGGCACCAGGATGATGCCATCGACCTTCCGGCTTGTCAGCTGCCCGATCCGGTCCGCCTCCTTTGCGGCATGATCGAAGGACGTCATGACGATGATGTTGTAACCGTGCTTTGCAGCGGCCTGCTCGGCAGATTGGACTAGTTCCGAGAAGAAGGGATTGGTCAGATCCGGAATGACGATGCCTATGAGGCGGCTGACCTTGCTGCGCATGCTTCTTGCGGACGGATCGGGCAAATAGCCGAGGTCCTTTATGATGCCGCTGACACGCGCTCTCACTTCCTGCGTGACGGAGGGATGGTCATTCAAGACTCTCGAAACGGTCCCGGTAGACACTCCGGCGAGCTTGGCAACGTCTCGGATCCCGACCTTTGGCATAACGGCAACACATGTCCTTCATCTTCGTCTTCAGCCGCCGCAAAAGGCGTCTGAGCCGGGCTTGCAGATAGCGGTCTCTAGCGCCTTCATCAAAGCGCCGCATCCTAAATTTGCCTGCCGCCGCGCTCATGCAACGGAAACAGCGGGATGCCCTTTGGAAACGGTTCAATGTACATACTGCAGCATATGATAAAAATTGCAATCCATGCTGTTTTTAGGCCGGTTTATGGCGCCTTGACAATTTTCGGAGGCATTGCTACCCAATAGATGTTGGAAACGGTTCATTGTCGCCGACAACTCAGGTGGAGCTGAGCCCAGAGCCGTTCGGGAGGAAAGAAATGTCCAATTCCACTAAGCATGAATCCGTCTTGTTCAATGCGCCGCGTCGCGCTGCGTTGAAGCTCGGTCTCGCAGGCACGTTGGTGCTTGCATTGTCCTGCGGCGTGTCGCCCGCCTTTGCTGCCGGCAAGCCCAAGGTCGGCTTGATCATGAAATCCTTGTCCAATGAGTTCTTCAAGCAGATGAAGGCCGGCGCCGACAAATATGCGGCTGAGAACAAGGACAAGTTCGACTTCAAGGCCGTCGGCATGAAGGACGAGCGTGACTTTGCCGCGCAGGTCGATGCCGTCGAGAATTTCGTGACGCAGAAATACGACATCATCGTCGTCGCGCCGGCCGATTCCAAGGCTATGGCCACCCCGCTTGCAAAGGCCGTGAAGGCCGGCGTCAAGGTCATCAACATCGACGTGCCGCTCGATGCCGACGCGAAGAAGGCAGCCGGTATCGATCTCGCCTTCTTCGGGCCTGACAACAAGGAAGGCGCCAAGCTTGCAGGCGACGCGCTTGCCAAGGATCTGGGGCCAGGTGCAAAAGTCGTGATCCTCGAAGGCAATCCGGAGGCCGACAACGCCAAGGAGCGCAAGGAAGGCTTCGTGGACTCCATCAAGAGCGGCAAGCTTGAGCTTCTCGACAGCAAGACCGCGCATTGGGAGACGGAAGAAGCCAACACCGTCATGACGAATTTCCTGACGAAGTATAAAAATATTCAGGGTGTTATGGCTGCCAATGACTCCATGGCCCTCGGCGTCGTCAAGGCGCTGGATGCGTCCGGACAGAGCGGCAAGATCAAGGTTGTCGGTTTCGATAACATTCCGCCGGTCAAGCCGCTGATCAAGGATGGCAAGATGCTCGCCACCGTCGAGCAGTACGGCGCGGAAATGGCTGTCATGGGCATCAAGTACGGACTTCGCGAACTTGGCGGTGAGAAATTCAGCGGCTGGGTCAAGACTGACATCAAGCTCGTCACCACCAAGGACGTCAAATAGTCTACACTATCGGCTTTGAGGCCAAGGGTGGCGCCGGTTTCTGACCGGCGCAATCCATTACCGACCGCTTCCTCTGCTCGTTGCTCCGGACAGGCCGTTTCCGAACCGTCCCGGTGCACGCAGCGCGGAAGGGTGACCATCTCCCATTCGAAATAGAACATGCATGAGGTGGACGTGTCAGGCACTGACGATAATTTCATCCTGAAGCTGGACGGAATAGGCAAGCGCTTCCCGGGCGTCGTGGCGCTCAGGAATGTCTCCATGCAGATCGGTCGCGGCAAGGGACATATTCTGCTTGGTGAGAACGGTGCCGGAAAGTCCACCCTGATCAATTTGCTCGGGGGTGTTTTCAGGCCGGACGACGGCCACATCCTGTTTGATGGCCAGCGTTACGATCCATCCTCGCCGCTGGAGGCGTTCAAGGCAGGCATTCGTGTCATCCATCAGGAACTGCATCCTCTTTCCAATCTCACGGTTGCCGAAAATCTGCTCTTCGAGCATCTCCCTCGCCGATACGGCCTGGTGAACTACAAGGAAATGAACGGCAGGGCGGCTGAACTCCTGGCCGAGGTTGGCCTCGATGTGGCGCCGACGACGCTGGCGAGCCGCTTGAGCGTTGCGCAGCTTCAGCTGCTCGAGATCGCCAAGGCGCTCTGCTACGAAAGCAAACTTCTCGTTCTTGATGAGCCGACGGCGACCTTGACCTCCAAGGAAGTCGATCGCCTCTTCGAAATTCTGAAGCGGCTGAAAGCGCGTGGCGTCACGACGCTCTACATCTCCCACAGGCTGGAAGAGATCTTCGAAGTCGGTGACGATGTGACTGTCCTTCGCGATGGCCAGCATGTCATCACGCGGCCGCTTGCAGGGTTGGGCATCCCGCAAATCGTCGAACTGATGGTCGGGCGGACACTCTCGGATCATGGTGCGTTTCGCGGTGACAGCGTCCTATCCGGCGAAGCGCTCGGGGTTTCCGGCCTGAAGGTCACGCGCAACAGCCCGGAGCTGTCATTTTCCGTCGCCAAAGGCGAAATCGTCGGCATTGCCGGCCTGGTCGGCAGCGGCCGGACGGAAGCGGTTCGCGCCATATTCGGTGCCGATACGAAGGCTGCCGGGGAAATTCGCATCAATGGCGAACGGGTCGAGATCGGCTCTCCGAAGGACGCGGTTGCCGTCGGGCTGTGCCTGGCGACAGAAGATCGCAAGATGCAGGGCCTGATGCTCGACATGAGCTGCGCCGAAAACACCACGATAACCGATCTCGGCAAGGTCTCCCGTAACGGTCTGATCAGTCGAGAGATAGAGGATGATTATTCGCAGCGTCTTGTACGGGAGTTGCGAATAAAAACGCCCTCCATTCATCAGATAGTCAGGACGTTTTCCGGTGGTAATCAGCAAAAGGTGGTCATTGCCAAATGGCTGTTCCGCGGCCCGAAGGTGCTGATTTTCGATGAGCCGACCCGCGGCATCGATGTGGGGGCAAAGGCCGAAATCTACGATCTTCTGTGGAAATTCGCCGCCGAAGGGAAGGGCGTTCTGGTCGTCTCTTCAGACCTGCCGGAACTCATCGGCATATGCCACCGCATCATCGTTCTGTCGGACGGCAAGATCGCCGGAGAAATAGCTCGGGACCAATTCGAAGAGAGCAGGATCCTCTCACTCGCTTACAAGGAGTACAGTCGTGTCCGGCAACATTGAACAAACGACCGAGGCGAAAGAGAGCAGCTTCTGGGACAAGCTCATTCGAATCTCGATGAAGGAGGCGGGCGTTACGATCGCCCTCGTTCTGATCCTGATATTCTTCTCGGCCACCGCGCCATATTTCGCGACTCCGGAGAATTTTCTGAAGATCTTCGTACAGATCGCCATCAACACCGTGCTTGCCTCGGGGATGACCTTCGTCATCCTCGTCGGCGGCATCGATCTCTCCGTCGGCTCGCTGCTTGCCCTTTGCACTGTTATCGGCGCGACGATCATGGTCGATCCCAGGCTTTCTCCATGGCAGGCGATCATTCTGGCGTCGCTCGCCTCCATGGGCACGGGCGCCGTCCTTGGCGCGATCAATGGCTGGGTGTGCGAGAAGTGGAAGCTTCCGTCCTTCATCGTCACGCTCGGCATGCTGAACGTTGCAAGCGGTCTTGCGCGTGTTGTCAGCGACAATTCGACCATCACCGGCCTGCCGCAGCCTTTCGTCGATTTCGGCAACCTGATCTTCTGGGATATACTCCCATCGATCTTCTTGATTGCGGTCGTCGTCGTCCTCATCGGTTGGTTTGTGCTGCGCTACACGGTGTTCGGCCGCTTCGTCTTCGCGGTCGGCACCAATGAGGAGGCGGTCCGACTGTCGGGGCACGAGCCAAAAAAGATCAAGATCGCGGTCTTCACGATTTCCGGGCTGACGGCGGGCATTGCAGCCATGGTCTATCTGCTGCGCCTCAATGTCGGCAGCCCTGTCGCTGGTATCGGCTATGAGCTGAATGCCATCGCCGCAGTCATTATCGGCGGAACCAGCCTTTCGGGCGGCAAGGGATCGATCGTCGGCACGCTGGTGGGTGCCTGCATTCTGCAGGTGCTGTCCACGGGGCTGCAGCTGCTCGGTGCTGACGACAACATCAAGCCGATCGTCATCGGTGCCGTCATCGTGCTGGCAGTCATTCTCGATAGCTATCGCGGCCGGTTGATGCGGATACTTGAAACGCGGTGATTTGCCGCTGAATTTCAACGACTTCCAATAAGGCGCGGGGTTCACCTCGCGCCTTTGTCGTTCCGAGAGTGGCATGCTGCGCTATTTCAGAAAGTTGAAATATTTCTGAGGCTTCGCCCCCGATGTACCGTCGGAGCGAGAGTGTACTTCTGCGCGACAGGACCGTTGTATACGCAGAAATATAATGATAGCGATTGGCACCCTTTCAGGAGAATTCCATGCGCCGTCGCCATCTGCTTTTCATTGCGAAAATTTCCCTCCTTTTCGCTAGCTTGCTGTTTTCCGCTCCCGCCTGGGCCGACCGTATCGTCACCGACCAGATCGGCCGTCAGGTGCATATTCCGGACACAGTCAACCGGATCGTCATCCTGCAGCATCAGACGCTCAATATCGCGGTTCAGCTCGATGCGATGGACAAGGTGGTCGGCGTTCTCGACGAATGGAAGAAGCAGCTGGGCGCCAATTATGTACTGCTGGCGCCGCAACTGCCCAATCTGCCGATGCCGGGCGGCCTGACGAAGGTCAATATCGAAGAGCTCTTGAAATTGAAGCCGGACGTGGTCTTCGTGACCAATTATGCACCAGCCGATATGGTGAAGCAGATCGAGGATGCCGGCCTTCCCGTCGTGGCGATCTCGCTTCTTGATGTCCCGCCGGAAGAAGCCGTCAAGCTCAATCCCTCTGTCAAGGATGAGCCGGCTGCGATCGATTCCGGCTTTGCGACCGGCGTGCGGCTCATCGCCGATGTTCTCGGTCGCAAGGACAAGGGCGAGGAGATGATTGCGGTCACCAAGAAGACCCGCAAGCTCGTTGCCGACCGCCTTGCCGATATTTCGGAAGACAAGCGCGTGCCGGTCTATATGGCCAATCCCGACCTTACGACTTACGGCCGCGGTAAATATACCGGCCTGATGATGGAGCGCGCCGGTGCCCGCAACGTGGCCAATTCGATCAGCGGCTTCAAGCAGGTGACGATGGAAGACGTGCTGAAATGGAATCCCGCCGTGATCTTCGTTCAGGAGCGCTACCCCGCCGTCGTTGGTGACATCAAGAAGGCTGCCTCCTGGCAGACCATCGATGCCGTCAAGAATGGCCGCATCTATTTGATGCCGGAATATGCCAAGGCATGGGGCTATCCGATGCCGGAGGCGATGGCGCTCGGCGAACTCTGGATGGCGAAGGAGCTTTATCCCGAGCGCTTCAAGGATATCGACATGCAGAAGGAAGCGGACGCCTACTACAAGGAATTCTACCGCACCGATTATCGCGCGGCGCAATGAGCGCCAGCGCTTTCCCGCGGCGGGCGCCACAGGCTGTTATCGCCATGTTGGCGATCCTGCTTTCGGTTGCTGCGGTCGTCTCGCTCGGGATGGGGCGTTACGACATTCCATTCCCGCGGGTCGTCGAAATTCTCTGGTCGCCGATCTCGGCACCTGCAGTGCCCATAACGGCGACTGAGGCCAATGTCGTCTTCACGGTACGCATGCCGCGCATCCTGCTGGCGCTGTTGACGGGCGCGGGCCTCGCCCTGTCTGGGGCGACGCTGCAGGGGGTGTTCCGCAATCCTCTGGTCGGGCCGCAGGTCGTCGGCGTTTCCTCCGGGGCCGCTTTCGGTGGTACGCTCGCCATCCTATTGAGTTTCTCGCGTTATGGCCTGCTCGGCTCAGCCTTTGCCTTCGGGCTGTCCGCTCTCATCATCGTCTATGCCCTGAATGGTATTGTCGCGCGCCGCAACATCCTGGCGCTGGTGCTTGCAGGCGTCGTCGTCAGCGGCTTCTTCGGGGCGCTGGTAAGTCTTGTCCAATATCTCGCCGACTCCGAGGATAAGCTGCCCGCCATGGTCTTCTGGCTGCTCGGCAGCTTTGCGACGGCTAACTGGGAGAAACTCTCGCTGGTTATCGGTCCGGTCGTGATTTGTGGCCTGCTGTTGCTGGGTCTGCGCTGGCGTATCAACCTGCTGTCGATCGGCGATGAGGATGCTCGTGCGCTCGGTGTTAATGTCGAGCCGCTGCGCTGGCTGATCCTGATACTCGTTTCCTGCATCGTCGCGGCGCAGGTTGCCGTCAGCGGCATCATCGGCTGGGTAGGGCTTGTCGTGCCGCATATGGCGCGCATGCTTGTCGGTCCGGATCATCGTCTGATGATGCCGGCTTCTCTGCTGATCGGCGGGCTTTATCTGTTGATCATTGACACCGTTGCGCGGACCGCGACAGGTTCGGAAATTCCGCTCGGGATCCTCACGGCGCTGATCGGCACGCCTGTCTTCGCTCTTGTGTTGCGGCAGACCCAGAGAGGCGCGCGTGGCTTCTGATCCGGTCAGGCTGCAAATAATTGGGGCGAGCCAGTCCTACGACGGCGAGCGCTGGCAATTTCGCGATCTCGACTTTGAGCTGAGCGCTGGGGAGATCGTTGCTATCCTGGGGCCGAACGGTCGCGGCAAATCGACCTTGCTGCGCGTGCTGGCCGGGCTTCAAAAGCCGACGTCAGGCCGCATTCAGCGGAACGAGCGGACCGGTTTCGTGCCGCAGGAATTTTCCGGCTCATTTCCCTATTCGGTGCTGGATGTGGTGCTGATGGGCCGCGCTCGCCACATCGGCCTCTTCCAGACGCCGCGCAAGGCCGATGTCGAGAAGGCGATGGTGGCACTGGATGCTACCGGCATGGCCGACTATGCGCGGCGGAACATAGACGCGCTTTCCGGCGGCGAGCGTCAACTCGTGCTGATAGCCCGGGCGCTCGCCGGTGAGAACGCAGTATTGCTGCTCGACGAACCGGCTTCGGCGCTTGATCTCAAGAACCAGGACGTGGTGCTTTCGTTGCTCGCCATGCTCGCCGATCGCGAGGGTTTGGCCATTGCCTTCACGACGCATCAGCCAAACCACGCCGTGGCTGTTGCCGACAAAGTCCTGCTTATGCTCGATCAGGCGAAGGCGGTCTTCGGCTCCACCGACGACGTGATGACCGAGGCCAACCTTGAAGCGCTCTACGGTGTTCCGGTCCGTTCGACGGTGCTTGCAAGTGGCGAACTCATGGAAACGGCTTTCGTACCGCTGTTCAGGCAAGGGAATAAGAGAGGAAATCGCCCGTGAATGATGCAGTTCATGTCCTGTCCGCCGGCAGTCTGCGCCATGCTTTCCCGGCGATCATCGGGGTTTTTGGTCAGGAAACCGGCATTGCCGTTTCGCTGACGCTCGGGCCGGCAGGATTGTTGCGCGAGCAGATCGAGGCGGGCGCAAGATTCGATCTTTTCGCTTCCGCCAATATGGCACATCCGCGGCGTCTTGCTGCCGCCGGTCTGACGGAAGATCCCATATGCTTCGCCCGAAATCGGCTGTGCGTGCTTGCCCGGGCCGATCTCGGCCTGACAACAGAGAATTTTCTCTCAGTTCTATCCGGCCCGGCCGTGAGGATTGGCACGTCGACACCGGGCGACGACCCGGGCGGTGACTATGCTTTCGAGGTTTTTGATCGCATCGAAGCCCGATATCCGGGAAAAGGCGAGGCGCTGAAATCCCGGGCCTGTCAGTTGGTCGGCGGGCGTAATTCGCCGCCGCAGCCACCGCGCAAGAGTGGCGGCTATCTGATTACCGACGGCGAGGTCGACCTCATGATGAGCTACTCCTCGAATGCGCGGCTGTTGGCGGCCGACCCGGCTTTCGCCGTTGTCGATATCCCCGGCGAATTTCAGCCGCTCATCGAGTATGGCGTTGCAATTCGCAGAGATGCGGACATGGAAACGAGGCATTTTAGGGACTTTTTGCTTTCAGCCCGTGGGCAGCAAATCCTGAGCGAAGCCGGCTTTTCTGCCGCCGGCTAATCTGACCGAGCTTAAGGACATGACCCGCGGCTTCGCCGCCATGCGGTTGCGTGATGAGCATTGCCAGCGTGTGCTTCCGTCGAAACCCATAGGACTAAGGGCAAGTAGCTCAAAAGTAATCAGAAGCTTGGTGGCGTACAGGCGCTGATGACCTCGCAAGGAACCGGGCCGACGCAGCGGAAACGATGCGGGCGGCGGCTTTCGAAATAGTAGGCGTCTCCAGGTCCGAGAATGCGCCGTTCGTCGTCGACGGTAACTTCGAGGCGACCGGACAAAACGATGCCGCCTTCTTCTCCTTCATGCACAAGCAGCACCTTGCCGGTATCGGCTCCCGGCTGATAACACTCCTTCAGGATCTGAAGGCTGCGGCCGAACAGGTTCTCGCCGATCTGCCGATAGGAAATCGGACCCTTGCCGATCTCGACGAGTTCCTCGGCTGCATAGAAGGCTTTCTTTGGCGCTTCCGGCTCGAAGGCGAAGAATTCGGCAAGGCCGATCGGGATGCCGTCGAGAATCCGCTTGAGCGCACCGACCGACGGATTGGCCGAATTGGATTCGATCAGCGAGATCGTCGAATTGGTCACGCCGGCGCGTTTGGCAAGCTCGCGCTGCGAAAGGCTGCGCGCCAGACGCAAATGGCGAAGACGATTGCCGATATCGACAGACATTGTGATCCCGCGTTTCAGGTGTTCGAAATATCGAAAACTCTACACATCGCATCAGTAATATCAATAGCTTAAATCAGCATAGAAAAGGACTTGTTCGGCGCAGGAAAATCAATGATGTCAGTGGTAGCGTAATGGAGGCGACGATGGACAAGATCACCCACACCAACACCCCGGTTCTCGACAATTTCTGGATGCCGTTCACGGCAAATCGCCAGTTCAAGGCGGCGCCTCGGCTGCTGGCTGCGGCCGATGGCATGTATTACACCGACGTTGACGGCAACAAGGTGCTGGATGGCACGGCCGGCCTCTGGTGCGTGAACGCCGGCCACGGCCGGAAGAAGATCACCCAGGCAGTCGAGCGTCAGCTTTCGACGATGGATTTCGCCCCCACCTTCCAGATGGGGCACCCGATCGCCTTCGACTTCGCCGCAAAGCTTGCCGCACACGCGCCAGGCGGCCCAAAGGCCGGGCTCGACCGTATATTCTTCACCGGCTCTGGCTCCGAATCCGTCGATACCGCGCTCAAGATCGCCATCGCCTATCAGCGTGCGATCGGGCAGGGCACCCGCACCCGCATCATCGGCCGCGAAAAGGGCTATCATGGTGTCGGCTTCGGCGGCATTTCCGTCGGCGGCCTCGTCAACAACCGCCGCGTTTTCCCGCAGATCCCGGCCGACCACATGCGCCACACGCTTGATGTCGAGCGCAACGCCTTCAGCAAGGGATTGCCGGCGCATGGCATCGAGCTTGCGGAGGATCTCGAGCGGTTGGTGGCGCTGCACGGCGCGGAAACCATCGCCGCCGTCATCGTCGAGCCGATGTCCGGTTCCGCAGGCGTCATTCTGCCGCCGAAGGGTTATCTCGAGCGGCTGCGGGCGATCGCCGACAAATACGGCATCCTGTTGATCTTCGATGAAGTGATCACCGGCTTCGGCCGCCTGGGCACGCCCTTTGCGACGGACTATTTCGGTGTCGTTCCCGACCTTGTGACGACGGCCAAGGGCATCACCAACGGTACCATCCCGATGGGTGCGGTCTTCGCCAGCCGCAAGGTCTATGATGGCCTCATGACTGGCCCGGAAAACCAGATCGAGCTCTTCCATGGCTATACCTATTCGGGGCATCCGGTCGCCTGCGCCGCTGGTCTTGCAACGATGGAAGTCTACGAGGAGGAAGGCCTATTGACGCGTGCCAGCGAGCTGGCGAGCGATTGGGAAAATGCGCTGCATTCGCTGAAGGGACTGCCGCATGTGGTCGACATCCGCAATCTCGGCCTCGTCGGCGCAATCGAGCTCGCCCCACGCGACGGCGCGCCCGGCACGCGTGCTTACGACGTCTTCGTCGACTGCTTCCAGAAGGGGCTGTTGATCCGCGTGACCGGCGACATCATCGCACTGTCGCCGCCGCTCATCATCGAACGCGCTCAGATCGAAACGATCGTCTCCGTGGTCGGCGATGCGCTGAAGAGAGCCGCTTGACAAGTATAAGCCTGGCCGGCGGCAAATCGCCGGCCAGGCTTCCCTCATGCATAATCTGCGCATGGTCTGCAGATGTCGCGCCGCTCCCTCGAATGCCGGCACAAATCCCCGCTCCATTTCGCATTTGCAAGGCTGGCATCAAGAATGCCGGAGCCTTGCAAAACGCCCTTGAACGCAACCCGCGCCAGTGGATTCGGTTCGAAGTGTCGGCAAGGAGAGATAGAAATAGCGCGGACAATCGCGGAAAAGTTCTGTTCTCCCGCCTCTAAAAGCGATATGGCCGAAAACTCCGATGCTTGGTCGGAGGAGAGGATTGCGCGACCGGGCTTTCGCTTGGGCATCCGCGATCTATATCCTCTTGGCCGCCTCCCTTGGCAGGAATCAGTCGTAGCGAGCCGAACTGCATGCAGAGACCGACGATCAAGACTATCGCGCAGGAAACGGGCCTTTCGATCGCCACCGTATCGAAAGCTCTGAAGCATTCGCCGCAGGTTCGCCCGGAAACCCGAGCGATCGTCGTGGCCGCTGCGGAGCGTGTCGGCTACGAGCTGAACATGCACGGCGTGCAGCTGCGGACTGGCAAGACCTATCAGGTCGCTGCCATCATGACGGCGCCCGGACCAAAGCAGCAGGAATGGGAAGGTGTCGAATACGCCCAGCTCCTCAGCGGCATCTCGTGGGCGCTCGAAGAAAGCCCCTATCGTGTTTCCCTCTATGCCGTGCGCTCTTTCGAAGAGAGCCTGGCCGCTATCCGGCAGATCGTCTCGCTGAAGAAGGCCGATGGCATTATCGTTTCTGGCACGCATGCTGATGATCCGCGCGTCCGCATCATGCAGGAGGCCGATTTTCCGTTCGTCACCTATGGCACGACGATCCACAACGATCCGCACGCCTATGTGGATGCCGACAATGAGCAGATGATCCGCCGATCGGTCGCACGGCTTGTCGAGCGTGGCCATCGCCGCATCGCGCTCGTCAATCCAATGTCCGATCTCACCTATGCCATCACCCGGCTCGATGCCTATCGGCATGCTCTGGAAATCGCAGGGCTCTCGTTCGATCCAGAACTCGTCGTTCACGGTCGGCTGACGCCCGCATTTGGTCGGGAAACCGTGCTGACGATGTCCCGTCTGCCTGATCCGCCGACGGCCTATATCTGCGCCAATGAAGCCTCAGCGCTCGGTGCCTTTTCCGGCTTCCATGAACGCGGTCTGGTGCACGGACGCGACGCTGTGATCAACGCGACTGATGATCTCAATGTGAGCCAATATTTCGCTCCTCCGATCACCACCTATTTTCTGCCGATTCACGAGCCGAGCGAGCTGCTTGGGACCTATATTTTGCGCCGCATGGAAGGTGAGTCTCCGGAAAGCCTTCAGGTCCTCATCATGCCGAAGCTGATCGAGCGTTCGGACGATCGCCTGATGCCTCGCGGCTGATCCCACCGCTATTTTCCATATCGCGCCCCTCGATATCTGGCATGTCTTCCAGACATCCAGAGCGGCATTGCTCTGGGTTTTTGTTCCATGCGGCCTCTTTCATGGCTTTGTGGATTTGAAATAAAAACGTTTATATTAATATTGAAAACGTTTATATTCCTTGTTAGGAAGTCGGAGTGAGAAACGAAGATCGGACTGGTAGCACCGAGGAGTTGGGATCTTCATTAGGGGTTTGTCGCGCCCTGCCTGGATGGCTGTGCCGACGTTGAGGAGGAAGAAATGAAGAAATTTGTCGTGACGCTTGCGTTTGCCATGCTGGCCGCGGGCGCTGCTCAGGCCGCCGATCTCGGCGGCAAGCTGCTCAAGGTCGGCTCGGATACAACTTCGCCGCCGATGGAGAGCATCGATCCGGCGAGCGGCCAGATCGTCGGTTTCGACGTTGATGTCGTCAACGCCATCTGCACCAAGATCCATTGCCAGGCCGAGTTCGTGACGACGGGCTGGGATGGTATCTTCGCCGCGCTCGATCAGGGCAATTTCGATCTCGTAGCCTCTGGCGTGTCGATCACCGACGAGCGCAAGAAGGCCATGGATTTCTCCGATCCCTATATCGTCAACAGCCAGGTCATCCTGACGCGCGCAGAAGATCAGGGTATGACGCTCGAGCAATTCAAGGCGCAGGGGCGCAAGCTTTCGGCGCAGGCCAATACGACCGATGCCCAGGTTGCAGAGGGTCTCGTCGGCAAGGAAAACGTTGGCGCCTACGACACGTTCAGCGCGGCGATCATCGCGCTCAAGAACAAGGATGTCGACGGCGTCGTCATCAACGGTGCGAATGCCGCAGCCTATGAGCGCGAATTTGCCGGCCAGCTGGTAGCGGCCATCAAGGGACTGCAATCCGATCCGATCGGGCTGGTCTTCCGTAAGGGCGACGCGAATGCTGCTGCCTTCAACGAAGGTCTGCAGGAGATCAAGAAGGACGGCACGCTGGACAAGCTGATCGCCAAATATTGGGGCCTCAAGTAAGTTTTTGCCGGGAGCGCGTCGCCGCGCTCCCGGCACCGTCTGCTCGATCTGGCGCTGGAGGCCGGAATGTTATTCATCAAAAGCGTGCGGCCCAGCAACCTGATCATTCTCGCGGCGCTGCCTTTCAGCGTTTATCTGTTCGCATCCTCGCCGGACTATCAGCGTTCGCTGCAAGCCATCCTTGGCGTGGAGCCCGGATCTTCGGCTTTCGTGCCCGGCTTCTTATTGCTGACGGCCGCGTTCGGGTCCGGTATTGCCGTCCTTTATCTGTCGCGGGCGAAAGTTGCGCGGCCGCGCCTGACCATCACCGTGACGCTTCTTGGCCTCATCGCGACCGCTGCGATCCTTGCAGGCGATATGGTTCATCCCTTCATTGCCTCGGTGGTCGCCAACAGCGTCGATCCCTTCAAGTCCGATCTTGTCGTCAAGGGTGTGACGCCTCGTCAGCTGACGCCGACGGCCGATGTGATGGTGCGACAAGTGGAGGCCTGGATCTGGCCGGCCTATGCCGTACTGCTCGTGGCCGGTCTCAGCCTGCTCGCCATCGGTAGTCGCGTCTCGATCCCGGCTGAAAGCGCTGCGCGTTGGGCAGGGGCGTGGCTCCTTGGCGTGATCAACGGTGCCGGCCTAGCCTTTGTTTTCCTGATTGCCTATATCGCTTTCGCCTCAGGTCTTGCCACCACGATCCGAGCGGCGATAGCGGCCTATCTATTGGCCGCATTTCTTGGCCTCCTCTGGGTCGGTCTGCAGAAGCTGCGTTATACGCGTTCAAGCCTGATCGGCTTCGTGGCGATGACGTTTGGCCTTGCTGCTCTTTCCACCTGGTTCCTGCTGCAGCCGCGTGACAACTACGTTCTGGCAGGTACGCTTGGCGGCAAGATCGGCATCGTCACCAACACACCATCAGGGCTGATCAGTGCAGTGCGCTTCGGCCAGTATGAGGGTGCGCCGAAGGCGGAAACGCCGCTCAGGACCTTCGTCGCTCCTCCACAGGCCATCGAGGCTGTCGGCAAGAAACAGGATGTCAGCGGTGCCTTGCTGCCCGAAGCATCGGTTCCGTCCGACTGGCCGGTTATCTGGCGCACGCAGGCGTTGAACGACCGTGATCGTGCCGCGGGTATCACCTTCTCGGTCGTTGCCATCGTGATCGGCCTCCTGACCCTCGGCGGCTTTCTCCATCGCCGGCATCCGTTGTCGATCGGTTCGGAATTCATTGTCGATACGATCCGCGGCATTCCGATGCTGGTCATCGTTCTCTATGTCGGCCTGCCGCTCAGCGGCGCCTTGAAGGATGCGACGCAGGGCGTCTTAGATCCTCCGAACCTGATGCGCGGCATCGTCGCGATGGCACTGGCCTACTCGGCCTATCTCGCCGAAATTTTCCGTTCCGGAATCAACGCCATCCCAGTCGGCCAGATAGAGGCTGCGGCAAGCATCGGGCTCAACCGCTGGCAGACTGCCCGGTTGATTATCATCCCGCAGGCATTCCGCATCATCATCCCGCCGCTCGGCAACGAACTCATCGCCATCTTGAAGGACACGTCGCTTCTGTCGATCCTGTCGATCCGCGACATCACGCAGCGCATGCGCGAGTTCCAGTCGGCAAGCTTCCTGCCCTTTGCGCCCTATAACTCCGCAGCGGTTCTCTACATCCTGCTGACGCTTGCTGCCGCAAGCTTCGTGAGCCTCATCGAGAAGAAATATGACGTCAAGCACCGCTAACAGCTCTTCGCGGTCGCAGGAACGGGGCACGGTTCTGGTGACCGGTGCATCGCGCGGTCTCGGCAAGGCGCTTGCCGAACTCTATGCCGGTGACGGCTGGCGCGTGCTGGCTTGCGCACGCCAGCAGCTGTTGGGAGCGGCAGCTTCGATGCTGTCCTATCCTCTCGACGTCAGCGATGCGGTATCGATCGAAACTTTGGGAAAGATACTCGAAGGCACGGCGATCGATATCGTGATCAACAACGCGGCGGTTCGCGGCGATACTGGCGGACTGATGTCGCTGCGGGCGGATGATTTCATGGAGGTCATGCGGATCAACGCGCTCGCGCCGCTGCTGGTCGCGCGGGCCCTCAAGCCAAATCTCCTCGCGGGACGGCGCAAGCTGTTGGTCAACATCAGCAGCCGCGCCGGCTCGCTTGCGGAGGGAACACTTGACGATGACGACGGCGACTATGCTTACCGCTGTTCGAAGGCCGCGTTGAATATGGCGACGGTAAAGCTCGCGCAGGACTTCCAGCGTGACGGCATTGCTGTGATTTCACTGCATCCGGGTTGGATTCGCACCGACATGGGCGGTCCGGATGCAGTCGTCGACATCGCGCAAAGTGCGCAGGGTCTGAAAGACTTGATCGACACGACGACGATGGCCGACAGCGGCAGTTTCCGGGCCTATGACGGCCGGACTGTATCCTGGTAAGAGAAAGGGTGGGGCAATGACCGACGCGAACGGAAAACATGGCGGCGAGATCGAAATGATCGGCGCGCTTCTCCGCGACAGCTATGGCATTTCGGGCAAGATCACCGCACTACCGGGCGAGCACGACCTAAACTATTGCATCGAGGCGGAGGATGCAGAGCGCTTTCTGCTCAAGCTGCATGCCCCCGCCGAGGCGGACGACCTCGAGATGCAAATTGCCGTGCTCGATCATCTCGCTCACGCTGCTCCGCAGCTTCCGATCTCGCGCCCGCTGGCGGATAGAAGCGGTGCAACGGCGATCGCTGCAGAACTGCGTGGCAAACGTACCGCTCGGTTATTGACGTGGCTGCCTGGCAGCGTCTGGGCGAAATCACCGACACGCGGCAGGCAAAGCGTTGTTACGCTCGGCCGCTTGCTTGGTGAGATGGATCGCAGCCTCGAGAACTTCAGCCACCCAGGCGCCAAACGCTCTTATGCATGGGATATCGGCCGTGCCGGCATGCATCTGGAAAATCTCGTCTTCATCACCGACGAGGACAAGCGACAGGTCGTGAGGGCCATTCTTGAATGCTTCGCCAGCGAGGTGCTGCCATGGCTGCAGCGATGCCCGCGTCAGGTCATCCATAACGACGCCAATGACTACAACGTCCTGCTCGACGAGACCGGTGCCGCCAGCGGCCTGCTCGATTTCGGCGATATGGTCGAGACTTGGCGGGTCATCGAAATCGCGGTTGCCGGCGCGTATGCGCTGATCGGTGCGGAAGATCCGGTCGATACGATCGGTCGCCTCGCTGGCGCCTATCACGCCGTCAACCCGATCAGCGAGATCGAAGCTGAGTTGATTTTCGATCTGACTTGCACGCGCTATGCGGTGAGCATGTGCATGGCGGCTAAGCAGATCCGCGACAATCCGGAGAACACTTACCTTCTGGTGAGCCAGGAGGATGTCTGGCGCGAACTGCAGCGCCTGCAACGCGAGAATCGCTCGCTGGCGATTGCCCGCATCCGCGATGCGTGCGGCTTCGATCCGATCCCGCACGGCACCCGCATCGAGCGCTGGCTGGAACGAAACGCTCATGACTTCGCCAGGATCTTCAAGCCGTCGATTGTGGGGCCGAAGGTCTTGGCACTCGATTTGACCGCTGCGGGACCGGATGCCGACACCTGGGCGTCACTCGATGCCACTGGCGCGGCCCGCTTGATCGAAGAGCGTGTCGAACAGGCTGGGGCCGATTTTGCGATCGGTCTCTACGGAGAGGATCGCAATATCTACAAGAGCGATGCCTATCGGACGCCGACGGCTGGTCAGCGCCAGAGCATCCATCTTGGCATCGATCTCTTCGGGCGAGCGAAAGAGCCGGTACATGCGCCTTTCGTCGGGACGGTTGCTTTCATTCACGATGATGCAGTCGAGTTCGGCTTCGGCCCTACGGTGTTACTCGAACATCGCACGAATGATGGGGATGTCTTCTGGACCCTCTATGGCCATCTTTCGCGTGAGAGCATCATCGAGCTTTCAGTGGGGCAGGAGATCGGCAAGGGCGAGGCTTTCTGTACCCTCGGCGAGGCTTCGGAAAACGGCAACTGGTCCCCGCATCTGCATTTCCAGATCGTCACGGATCATCTCGGTCTCGGTGCGCAGATGCATGGCGTCGGCGTGCGCGACCAATGGCAGGTGTGGCGGGCCATCAGCCCCGATCCGAGCGTGGTCTTCGGTTTCTCTAAGCCTGCCTCGGTCGTCGTCGCGAGGGACAAGGATTTTCTGGTGCGAGAGCGTCATCGTCGCATTGGCCGTTCGCTCAGCATCGCCTATTCCGCGACGCCGCTCAAAATCGTCGGCGGTGAGGGAGCCTATCTGATCGATGAGGAAGGCACCCGCTGGCTCGACATGGTCAACAATGTCTGCCACGTCGGCCATTGCCATCCCCGCGTGGTGAAGGCGGCACAGGCGCAGATCGGCAAGCTCAATACCAATTCGCGCTATCTGCATGACTCGCTGGTGGAATATTCGCGCCGTCTGGCAAGCCTTTTTCCCGATCCGCTCAATGTCTGCTTCTTCGTCAATTCCGGCAGCGAAGCGAACGATCTCGCGATCCGGCTGGCGCGCGCCTATACCCGTAACCACGATATCATCACGGTCGATCATGCCTATCATGGGCATCTGTCGAGCCTGATCGATGTCAGCCCCTATAAGTTTGACGGTAAGGGCGGAGAAGGGCGTCCGCGGCATGTTCGCGTCGCCGAGATGCCCGATCTTTATCGTGGCCGATTCCGCTATGGCGATGCGGATGCCGGCCGCAAATATGCGGAGGACGTGCGCAACCAGGTTTCCGCTCTTGCGGTGGAAGGTCGTCGTCCCGCGTTGTTCTTCAGCGAGGGCATTCTCGGGACCGGTGGTCAGCTGACGCTCCCGGCCAATTATTTGAAGGAAGCCTATGCCCATGTGCGGGCTGCGGGCGGTCTTTGTCTGGCCGATGAAGTTCAGGTCGGCTTCGGGCGCGTTGGCAGCCACATGTGGGCGCATGAATTGCAGGGCGTGGTGCCTGACATTGTCACCATGGGCAAGCCGATCGGCAATGGTCATCCGATGGCCGCTGTGGTGACGACGGAAGCCATCGCAGCCTCGTTCGCCAATGGCATGGAGTATTTCAACACCTTCGGCGGTAATCCCGTTTCGGCCGAGATCGGTCTTGCCGTTCTCGATGTCATCCGCGACGAGCGGCTGATGCACCATTGCCGTGTCGTCGGCGACCGGTTGTTGGACGGTGTGCGTTCACTCGCTGCGCGTCACGAGATCATCGGCGATGTGCGCGGCCACGGCCTCTTCAACGGCGTCGAGCTCGTCCGTGATCGCGAAACGCTGGAGCCCGCAGCCGCCGAGCTGGACTTCGTGATTGCGGAGATGAAGCGCAACCATCGCATCCTGCTCAGCAGCGAAGGCCCGCACCATAACGTGCTGAAGGTGAAGCCGCCGGCACCGTTCAGCACCGAAGATTGCGATCGGTTCCTGGGGGCGCTGGACGAGACCTTGTCCCGCCTGCCGGGCCGCTAAGCTTCCGCCCCACAATAGAGATCAAGCCGCAATAGTTTTGGCGGCGATATAAACGTTTAAATTTCGACTGCGACAAGGGTGATGCCCGACGTTCGGCGACTTGAATGATGAAGGACAAGACAGTGCACAAGCCGCTCGCCAGACAGAACAATTTCGATGCAAGCCGGCAGGAGGCCGGCATGCTGGAACTTGGCGTCTGCTATTACCCGGAGCAATGGCCGCGGGAAAAATGGGAAGAGGATGCCGCTCGCATGGTGGAGCTGGGGCTTGCCTGGGTGCGCATCGGCGAGTTCGCCTGGTCGCGCATCGAGCCGCAACCCGGCGTCTTCCATTGGGAATGGTTCGACGAGGCGGTCGACGTGCTCGGCAAGGCGGGATTGAAGGTAATCATCGGCACGCCGACGGCCGCACCGCCAAAGTGGCTGGTGGATCGCTATCCCGATATCCTCCCCGTCGATGCTCGCGGCGTTGTCCGCAAATTCGGCGCGCGTCGGCACTACTGCTTCTCCAGCCAGCGCTACCGCCTGGAGGCCGCCCTCATCACCGAGGCGGTCGCGCAGCGCTATGGGGCGCATCCCTTCGTCCATGCCTGGCAGACCGACAACGAGTACGGCGATCACGACACGATTCACAGCTATTCGAGGGCCGCCCTTCACGCATTCCGCGAATGGCTCGCTGCGCGATATGGCACGATCGCAGAGCTGAACCGCGCTTGGGGCACCACATTCTGGAGCATGCATTACAACAGCTTCGACGAGGTGGATCTGCCCAACAATCTGGTCGAGGAGCCGACCCCGACGCATCTCGTCGATTACTTCCGCTTCTCCTCGGATCAGGTGCAGAGCTTCAACAAGGCGCAGGTTGATCTCATTCGCCGCCATTCGCCTGGCCGGCCGGTGACGCATAATTTCATGTCGCAGAATACCGACTTTGATCACTACAAGGTCGGCGAAGACATCGATATCGCCTCATGGGACGTCTATCCCATGGGTGGGCTTATCAATGGCCGGCTGAGCGCGGAGGAAAAGCAGCGCTATCTGCGTGTCGGCGATCCCGATCAGCCGGCTTTCAACCACGATCTTTATCGGGCAGTCGGCCGCGGCCGTGTCTGGGTGATGGAGCAGCAGCCGGGGCCGGTGAACTGGGCTTCGCACAATCAGTCGCCGGCAGATGGCATGGTGCGGCTCTGGACCTGGCTTGCCTATGCGCACGGCGTCGACATGGTGTCCTATTTCCGCTGGCGGCAGGCGCCTTTTGCGCAGGAGCAATTCCATGCCGGCCTTCTTCTGCCCAATAGCGAGGAGGATCAGGGCTACAAGGAAGTGGCACAGGTCGTTGCGGAGATGAAGCGGCTGCCGAAGGGCGAAGAGCGCGGCAAGGCTTCCGTCGCGCTGCTGCTCGATTATGACTCACGTTTCGCAACTCGTGCCCTGCCGCAGGGGCGTGACTATGCCGCCTCCGCCATTGCGCTAGACTGGTACTCCGCCATCTCGCGCCTCGGTGTCGATGTCGATTTCATCGGGCAGCATTCCGATCTCGATGGATACAGACTGGTGGTGGCGCCGGATCTCGTCATCCCCGATGCGGGCTTTATTGCGCGGCTCAAGGCATCGGACGCGAAGGTTCTGTTCGGCCCCCGCAGCGGCAGCAAGACCCGCGACATGCATATTCCGGCCGATCTGCCGCCGGGTGCGCTCGGAGATATTCTCGATTTCCGGGTCACGCGCGTCGAATCCCTGCCGGCGTTTCAGGCTGAGACGGTGCTCCATGGCAATACCAGCCATCAGACAACCGGATGGCGGGAAACAATCCGGACGACGGAAACAGTACTGGCAACGTTCCAAGGAGACTATCGCCCCGATTCACCGGCTCTGATCGGCAATGAAAAGGCGCGCTACTGCGCAACGCTTCCGCGCGACGAATTCCTGCTGAAGCTGATGGGCGACACGCTCGCCTGGGCGAATGTCGACAGCCTGCCCGATCTCGGCGATTTGCGTCTTTCGCGACGCGGCAAGCTGCATTTCGCCTTCAACTACGGCAGTGCCGCCGCGAGCGCGCCTGCCGCAGCTGATGCGATGTTCCTCGTCGGCGGCAGAAGTGTTGCGCCTGTCGATGTCGCGATCTGGATTCAGTCGACCGAGGATGCGGCGATCAAGTAATTGATTGCGCGATGATCTAGGCAAGTTGCCGTCGCATCGGCAACTTGCCTCTGGGAGAGAGCTTGCCGGAAAACCGTCCTGATCTTCGAGACAGGCGATGCAGCGAGCGTCGTCTTGCCTAGCAATTCTTTGGCGCCGCCGTCCTGCACGGTTCCGGCGAGGATATCATGAACTGGATCTGCATCTGCTCCGACCGCGATCGGAGACGAAAGCGCGCCATGTCGTCTTGCAGGGTACCGATGTCGTTTTCCCGTGCGCGCCACACCCCTAGGCGTGATCTTCTAGCGGTGTTCAAGGTTCCATCGAGATGTCCTCGATGGATAGTCGGGAAACACGCCGCAGGTCGGCGCTGTCCCGTATATGGTATCGGACTGAGTGTCTCGAACACAGCGCTGGCCGACGGGTCGGAAGCCGTCGAGACAGTGCCATTGGGCAAGTTCGCAGTCGGACATCAGCCTTGACGACAGGCCTGACTGATCGCGGTGAGTGATCTGGGGGCGAATGGAAAGCTCCGTTCACCTCTTGCTTCTCGTCCGGTCGGTTATACCTATCCCGGACAGGGGTGTCGCTAAAATCGCGGCATCCGTGCCCGTTTTGCTGCTGTTCAGCCCGTTGAGGAGCGGGCCGACCTGAAGGCGCTTGCGAGCGATCGCTAGTAACGACGATCAGCGTTAAACCAAGGAGGAGATGGCATGACTGGGAACAGAGGCGTTGTCTATTTGCGGCCCGGCAAGGTTGAGGTTCGCGATATCGACGACCCGAAACTGGAAGCACCGGACGGCCGGCGCATCGAGCATGGCGTGATCCTGAAGGTGATCTCCACGAACATCTGCGGATCCGATCAGCATATGGTGCGCGGACGCACGACGGCCATGCCGGGCCTGGTGCTCGGGCATGAGATTACCGGACAGGTCATCGAAAAGGGTCTCGATGTCGAAATGCTCGACATCGGCGATATTGTTTCGGTTCCATTCAATGTGGCTTGCGGCCGCTGCCGCTGCTGCAAGTCGCAGGATACGGGCGTCTGCCTGACGGTCAACCCGTCACGCGCTGGCGGTGCCTATGGCTATGTCGACATGGGCGGCTGGATCGGTGGTCAGGCACGCTATGTCATGGTGCCCTATGCGGACTTCAACCTGCTTAAATTCCCTGATCGCGACAAGGCGATGGCGAAGATCCGCGATCTCACCATGCTGTCCGACATCCTGCCGACCGGTTTCCACGGTGCCGTTCGCGCCGGCGTCGGCGTGGGGTCCACGGTCTATGTTGCAGGGGCTGGCCCCGTCGGTCTGGCCGCGGCTGCTTCCGCCCGCATCCTGGGTGCTGCCGTCGTCATGATTGGCGACTTCAACAAGGACCGCCTTGCACACGCGGCCAGGGTTGGGTTCGAGCCGATCGATCTCTCCAAGAGCGATCGCCTCGGCGAGATGATTGCCGAAGTCGTCGGCACCAATGAAGTGGACAGTGCAATCGATGCTGTCGGCTTCGAAGCCCGAGGTCATTCCGGTGGCGAACAGCCGGCTATCGTGCTCAATCAGATGATGGAGATCACGCGTGCGGCGGGCTCGATCGGCATTCCCGGTCTTTACGTTACCGAAGATCCGGGTGCGGTCGATACTGCCGCGAAGCATGGCAGCCTGTCGCTACGCTTCGGCCTCGGCTGGGCGAAGGCGCAGTCTTTCCATACTGGCCAGACACCGGTGATCAAATACAACAGGCAACTCATGCAGGCGATCCTGCATGACAGGTTGCCGATTGCCGATATCGTCAATGCCAAGATCATCTCGCTCGAAGACGCCGCACAGGGCTATGAGAGCTTCGACCAGGGTGCGGCGACGAAGTTTGTTCTCGATCCGCATGGAGAACTGAACGCTGCATGAGCGGGCAGAAGCCGCGCATGAACCTTTACTAACAGAAATGAGCTTGACGCTGGGAACGCGGAGAGATCCTCCGGTTCCCAGCGTCGTTTTGAGCAACTGCTGCGAGTTTGCCGGACAACGAAATGCCGGCAACATATCGGCAATACAGCTCATATCGCCCTATCTTCGCAAGGGGCGACGTAGATGAAGGAGTGCTGTTGCACTGCAGCATCCGCTTGTCACGCGCTCTATTTCAGCTAAAGGCGGCTGGATATTCCCATCCAGGCATTAGCAAGAGCCGATCAACATGAGTGCTCGGCCCCGCAAGATTAGTATTTCATCAAGACCGGAAGTCGGAAATTGTAGAGACACTGAAGCGCGTCTACTAACGATGATGACAGATAATGTTGCCATTATACACATATCTTATACATATATATCGTTATCCATGTGGAACAGCTCGGTTATCGCTTCCGAACAAACGGCCGCCTGGACGAAACGCTAACCTGAAGAGAAACGGACAATGGCAAACTTTCTGGAGAAATGGTCTTCGAAAAAGGCTGAAAAGCCCAAGGCTGGAGCGCGGAATGTAGTCGATACCTTTCGAGCGAGAGTAGCGGAGCAGAAAGCATATCTGGAAGAGTATGAGAAGGACGTCGCCGGCTTCAAGAAGTGGCGTTCCACCTGGTTCCAGCGCGTCCCCGGCGGTTTCGGCGTCACGGTTGGTCGCGACTCGGTCAATGCCGGTGCCGGACTGAGCTATATCGTCGTCGAATCCGTCAAGGAAGTGGCGGAGTTTCTCGAGGATCTAGCCTTTCACGCGGAGAAGGATGCGGGCTTTCAGCAGGCGCTCGAGCAGAACCGTAGGCGTCGTGTCGCGTTGCTGAAAGCAGCCAAGTCGAGTGACGATACGGCCGCTTCCAAGGCAAAGGCAAAACCGGCTGCGGCGAAGCCAGCTGCTGCAAAGCCTGCTGCAAGCAAACCCTCCCCGAAGGTCACTAAGGTGAAGGCTGCTCCTGCAGCAATTGCCGAGGCAGAGAAGCCGAAGCGGGGCCGCAAGCCAAAGGCTGAAGCCGCAGCCGGGTAAGAATAAAGCCCGCCTCGTGCGGGCTTTATCTATTCCAGCAGGCCTCAACTATTTCATCGGCGTCCACGGCGCTTAGCTAGATTGCTGGGCGCCGTTCTTTTGAGGTCGTTACTTAAACCACCAGAGCATGCCGTCCGAAGACATCGGTCATAATGTTCATATGCGCGACGCATAAAATCGAACGATCCTACCAACATGGTTATGAGCTCGCTTGGGATATCGGGATGCATCAGTTGATCGCGATGTTCATCAGCACGGACTACCCGTCGAGTTCTCAATGCAGGGATGAACGAATAGAGTTTACGCAGATATAGTCCGGCACGAAGAGCAGGCTAGATAAGGCGGATGTTTCCGAGATGATAGCGCAGAGAACGAACGTCGTTATCACGGACTTCCGTCAATATACCGCACTCCCATTTGCACGATGCAAGTTGCCAGACTGCTGCTGGCAATAAGTTAAGCATCAACCTTGCGAGTTCCCCCGCAGCTATTGCGTCGCTATCGTTGCGGAACATTTCATCGACTAACAGCAGGTTCGGCAAGAAAGGGATGCCAGTTTGATGATCGAGAGACTGCGGCCGCCGCTTAGAGCATGATGCCTATCGGTGGCAGGTGCTGTGGGCTTAGGCCAAAAGGCCATCGGTCTGAAAATGATACGGAGCTCCGTGCAATGGGTCGTTTCGAGAAGCTCTCGAGTATATCACGCGGGTATCTAGTTCGGAGCGCCTGATCCGCGGGAGGCTCCGAGCAAGGCGTCAATAACACCCTGATGGTGGATATTTCTGTCGAAGCGGCTGTCTCTTGCCAGCTGCATCAATCCCGCGAAAACGTCTTTCGCCGAAGGCTTTTTGCCTTCTCCGCGGAGATAGGTGGTCAGGCGACGATAATTTGCGTTTTCCTTGATTTCGAGGGGATTGCCCCGGCCGATCTTCTTCAGTGGCCACCACGACCAGCCGATGCCGTTCTTTTCCTGCAGCGCGACGGCGCGGACATACCAGTCATTGGTATTCTCACCGGATTCGCCGTTCCAAAGCGGCATGTCGTATTGCTCGCGCAGCTTCAGGAAAGGCTC
Organism: Rhizobium sp. BR 315; assembly: GCF_050577975.1. Taxonomy (NCBI): domain Bacteria; kingdom Pseudomonadati; phylum Pseudomonadota; class Alphaproteobacteria; order Hyphomicrobiales; family Rhizobiaceae; genus Rhizobium; species Rhizobium sp. BR 315. Next base: position 92,991 of record NZ_JARWKZ010000007.1, read on the forward strand.
GATGGATTCCTGTGTCGTTGGCGTCCAGTATTTGTGGAAGCTCAGCGCCGTATTGCTGTCCGCGATCGGCAGCACGTCGGCGTAATTGTTGCCCCAGCAATTGCCTTCGATAATCAGCATGTGATTTTTGTCGATAGCGCGGATCGCTCTTATGGTGCGTTCGTAGAGATCGTGCAGCGGCGCGTTGCCGGTTTCACGGCAGCCGCTTTTATCTTGGCTGTTCTGAAAGCCCCAATTCGGCTCGTTGAGGAGGTCGTAACCGGCAATGGTCGGCTCGTCCTTGTAACGTCGGGCGATCTCGTTCCACAGCGCGATCATCGCCGCCTGGTTCACATGGCTATCCCAGAGCGAAGGGCTGTTCGGATTGCGATCTGAAATGGCGATATCCTGCCCCTGGCCACCGGGCGCTGCATGCAGGTCCAGAATCAGATACATGCCGTTGGCTTTCAACCAGCCGACCAGCGCATCGACGCGCCGAAAACCTTCCTCGTTCCAGACCATACGGCTATTCGTCTTGTGGCTGGGCATCGTCTTGATGAACAGGTTCCAGTGCATCGGCAGGCGAACGCTGTTGAAGCCCCATTTGGCCATCGCGTCGATATCGGCCTTCGTCACGGCATTGTCGCGCCAGGAGCGATAGAACTGCTCGGTCTTCTTCCTGCCGATGATCTCGGAAATGCGGTGTCGAATGATGTGCTGTGCCTTCAGATTGGACAGGCCCATCATATAGCCTTCCTGAACCATCCAGCCTCCGAGGCCGAGGCCGCGCAAGATCAGCGGATTACCGTTGGCATCGACGATTTGCTTGTGATCGGTCCGTACAAATCCTTGTGCCTGCACCGGCGACGCGATCGACACCAGGCAGATGGCAAACAGGCCGGCCAGAAAAAGCAGAAATTGCTTCATGAATCTTCAGTCGCGCGAAACTTTGGCACCAAGTGGGCATGATATGACGCCAGGAATAAAATCGCGCGCCGGCGAAACTCCCCAGATTCTTCCAAGTGGCTTATCCATGCCTGGTGCTTCGCTTCAGTTCGTGGCGACGGAGCCGGATTTTGTTGCATCCTGGTTATCGTTTTGTTGCTGCGGCGTGCGGAAGAACACCGCAGCCGTGAGGTCGATTGCCAGTGCCAGGATCATAGCGGCCGTCCCGATGAAAAAGAGCATCTGGTAGTTTCCGCCGGTTCGGCCGAAGATGAAGGAGAACCCGTAGGCAGCGGCAGCCTGAAACAATGCAAAGAAGACCGTCGCTATGCCCCAGGCGGCTTTCTGCTGTGCCGGATGGTGCGGCAGCAATTCTGCGATCCTACCGAGCATCAGGGGCACGGTTCCGGTCACAAAGGCGCCGACCACAAGGCTCGAGGCGATGAGCCATGACTGCCCAAGGCCGAAGGCAGGAATGGCAACGGCAACTGCTTCAAGCAGAAAGGCAAATCGCATTGCCGCGCCAAAGCCGGTGCGATCCGCGAGATGGCCGGCGAGGATCGGGCCAAGCGTTGCGCCGATCCCGAACAGAACCCAATATTCAGCGCCCACCTGCAGGCCCTTTCCCAATCCGCGGGCGACGAAGTCGACGAGAAAGATCATGTGAGGCACCCAGCCGGCAGCGTTCAATGCATATTCGATATAGAGGGCACGTAGCGTCCCCCGGGCCGGCACTTGGGCGTGATGCTGGATTGGTGCGGGCGATGCCGCGCCGTCCCGCGGCCATCCGGTCCATGCTATAGCGGTCAGCAGTAGCGAGAGCGCGCCGAGGCCGAGCCATGTCTCGCGCAGGCCTTGTTGCAAGAGCAACGGCACCAGCGTTCCCGATAGCGCGACACCCGCGCCTATGCCCATGAAGATCACGCCGCCGGCAAGGCCTCTGCGGGAAGGCGCGACGAGCGGTAGCACGGTCGGCGCTGCCAACACCATCAAAGCGCCGCCGGCAAAACCAGCTGCGAAGCGCCATGCGAAAAACCAGGCGAAATCGATGGGGAAAGCACAAGCAAAGAAAGCCGCCGTTGCCGCAAGCATCATGATCCGCAGCATGGAGACAATAGAAATACGAGCCGCCATCGGGCGTCCGAGCAATGCGCCCGCCAGATAGCCGGAAAGGTTCGCGGCGCCGAGATAGGCTGCAGCGGACTGGTCGAACCAATGCGCATCGACGATCGCCGGCAAAAGCGGCGTATAGGTGAAACGCGCCAGCCCAATGCCGATGAGGCTGGCGCAAAATGCCGATAAGACGGCCCGCCAGGCGGTTTTTGCTGTCGAATGACTGCGATCGATTTCGGGAGCGGCAATCCTAGTCATGTGAACTCTCTTAGCTATCACTGCTTGAGATAATACGTCGCTGGATATATCATTAAAATTGATTTATTATGAGAATAGTTATCTCAAATGGAGATAGGTTAAGCATGGACATATCGGATCTTAGGGTCTTCGAGGCAGTATCCCGGCACGGCAGCATGAACAGGGCAGCCCAGGAGCTGCATACGGTTCAATCGAATGTGACGGCGCGCATCCGGACATTGGAAGAGGAGCTGGGCGTCAGCCTGTTTCAACGGCACGCCCGCGGCGTGTCGACCACGCCTGCCGGGCAGCGCATCCTGCCATTCGTCGGACGCATTACCAAGCTTCTCGCAGATGCGCGCAATGCCGCCCAGGACGATGGCTCGCCGAGTGGAGCGCTGCTTCTTGGCAGCCTGGAGACGACAACCGCCTTGCGACTATCTCCGCTACTCAGCCATTTTGCCATGACTTATCCGGAAGTTCGCCTTGTTGTCACCACGGGCACGACGCGCCGGCTTCTTGACGAAGTACTGGAGTGCAAGCTTGAGGGTGCCTTCGTAGCGGGGCCGGTCAGCCATCCGGAGTTGGAGCACGAGGTAGTATTTCAGGAGGAACTCGTTCTCGTTACCTCCCGCTCCGTGCGTTCAATGGATGATCTGGTAGAGATCATCGACCTCAGGACCATCGTTTTCCAGATCGGCTGTTCCTATCGCCAGCGACTGGAATCGCTTTTGGCGGAGATGGGCATCGTCACCGCAAAGCCTTTAGAGTTTGGCTCACTGGACGCGATCATAAGCTGCGTGTCGGCAGGCGTCGGCATCGCCCTTCTTCCGAAAGGTATCGTGGCCTCGGCATGGCAGGAGGGCAGGGTCGCGGTTCACGAGCTCCCGCCGGAGCGATCGCTCGTGGATACGCTGTTCGTGCGTCGCTCGGACGCTTACACATCGAGCGCGATGACCGCATTTCTCGATATGGTGCGATCGAAATCCGTTCCGCTCAGCTCGAAGCCATGATGTCCTGCCAAGCACTATATGCCGAGAGGACCGTTTCCATCTGCGCAGTGTGACCGGCGACAAATTCGGCGCCGTAAATTGTCTCGTCCGGATATTCGGTGATCAGCGTCACCGGCACCGTGTGGCGATCGTCGATATCTGCAAGGCACGGGAAGCCGTTGATGATGCGGAAGCCTGTTTCGCCGGCATGTGTTTCGTATAGCGCGATCTGCCTGTTGTTGTAGTCCAGCAGCCCCGGAATGGCGCCGAGATGCTTGGTGACTCTGTCCAGAAGCTGTTCTGCCTGCACCGCCCAGCCGGGATGATAGCGGGCGATCAGGAAAAAGCCTTTCGGCAATGTCCACATGGCGAAGTTGCGCGGCACGTAGCCGGAAAGAGGACGGGTCCACTCATGCGCCGGATAGCCGTGCAGGTTGACATGCAGCTGCGCGCCGCTGAGCTTTTCCGCCTGGAAACGAATTTTCTTCTCGTAAAGATATGGGCCGGCATTGTCCTCGGTGCGATATTCGAGGTCGTCGCCGAGCGCGGTGTAACGCGCGGCATGATACATGTGGCGCGGGTTGTCCTTGCGCAGACGCTGGTGCAGCGCATAGCCGTCGGGATTTTCCAGCGGCGAGATGGTGAAATGTGCGCCTTCGATCGCGGCGAGCCGTTGCGCGGCGCGCAGCGCACCGACACCGCCGGTCGTCTCATTGGCGTGTTGCCCACCGCTGATCATCACGGCCGCATCGCGGCCCTTGATATAACGTGCTCTGACCGCGCGTCCGGAGCGTGTGACAGCTTCAAACGCTTCGCCGCCGACCCTGTCGAGTTCGGTGCCGATCTGCTGCACGGCCAGAGGCTCTGTAGCCGTCTCGATCTGCTGTTGCGCGCAGTCCCAGTAGCCCGCGGTCAACGGCCGCGTTTCGACTTTGGCGGAGATTTCGCCGAGGGATTGCAGGATCTGCGGGACGATCTGCCCCGGCTTCAGACCACGGTCGCCAAGCGGTCGGCCGGATTTCTTCTGGAAAAACTCGAGCAGCGAAAAATAGAAGTCCTCGTGCAGCGCTTCCCGAAGGCTCATGACTTCGTCGCCGACAGGCAAGGCCTCGTCGGCCGCCGGTAGTGCAACGCGAATATTGAGCTCCTCGAAATAGGGCTCGGTTGCACCCCAGTCGAACTGCGTAATCGCAGCGATGGTCTCTTCGAAAAGCTGTTCGTAGTCCGTGATCAGTCGTTCGCCTGTCGCGTTGCCACGCACCAGCCAGCCGGTTGGGGAAACGCTCGTTTCACCGGCCACGTCGATATGGACGCGATTGGGTACCAATACTTTGACCCCGCGCTCGCCGCCCGAATTGCTCTTCAACAGAATGTCATAATGGAAATCGCTGTCGGTTCTGGCGATAAAGGTGATATCGCGATTTCCCACCATCGCCGCAAGCGGATAGGCTTCCAGCCGGAAACGGTTGGCGGGCGCATTGGCGTGCACGGGATAGTGGATCTCGATTGCTTCCACGTCCTGCAGATCGATTTCCTCGAGAAACGCATGGACGAGGGGCTTATAAGCGCTGTGGATGAGCGCTTGCACGCCCTTTTCCTTGAGTTTGCGCTCCGCATCTGCGCGGCTGAGCCTGTCGTCGAAAGTCCACGCCTCGAACTTCTCGCCGGCCTTGGCATTAGCGACGAGTTGGGAAAGCGTCCGCTCGAAACTTCTTTCGAAAATCATGGTCATGATGTCTTACCTTGTCGTTCTGCCTGTTGGGTCGAGGCTGTCGCGTAGCCAGTCACCCAGGAGGTTGAGGCCGAGTACGGTGAGCAGGATGGCAAGGCCCGGGAAAAGACTGACCCACCAGGCCGTCTGCAGATAGGTGCGTCCATCGGCCAGCATGCCGCCCCAGCTCGGGATCGTGGGATCGACGCCGAGCCCGAGGAAGGTGAGGCTGCTTTCGAGGAGGATATTGTTGGCGATGTTCAGCGTCATCAACACGATCACCGGTCCCAGAAGGTTTGGCAGCAGATGCTGGAAGATGATGCGCCAGTCTTTCACGCCGATGGCGCGCGCAGAGAGGATGAATTCCCGTTCGCGCAGGGTCAGCACCGATCCGCGGACGAGACGGGCATATTGCACCCACTGCGATACGATCAGCAGGATGATGGTGTTGGTTAGGCTGCCGCCGACGATGGCGATGAAGGTGATCGCCAGCAGAATGAAGGGCATGGCAAGCTGAATATCCGCAAAGCGCATCAGGATCATGTCCCAGATGCCGCGATAGTAGCCGGCGGCAAGACCCACCAGTACGCCGAGAACGACGCCACCGATGACTGAGGTAAGGCCGACCAGCAGCGATATTCTGCCGCCGGCGACAACGCGGGCAAGAACATCACGCCCGAGAGGATCCGTTCCGAGCGGATGAGCGAGGCTGGCAAAGGGTCTTGCAAGGCGGGCCATCAGATCGATCTTCTCCGCGCCGCCTGGAAAGAGTACGTCCGAGAATATGGCTGCAAGGCAGATGACGACGGTAAGCAACGCGCCGACGATGAATTCAAAGCTGTGGAAGCGCGAACGGCTTGATGTCGTGGCGGCCATGGGCGGTTACTCCGTGCGGATACGGGGATCGACAAGCCCGTAGGCGATATCGACCAGCAGATTGACGCCGACGATGAACAGGGCCAGCACAGTGATGACACCCTGCAGCAACGGATAGTCACGCGCAGCCACGGCGTCGAAGGCCAGGGTTCCGAGACCTGGCCAGTTGAAGACCCGCTCGATGACGACGATGCCGCCGAGCAGTCCGCCGAACTGGATACCGAAATAGGTAATCAGCGGAATGGCGCAGTTGCGCAGGGCATGCTTGTAAAGCACCTTGCTCTCGCTGAGGCCTTTGGCGCGTGCGACCATGATATATTGCGACTGCAAGGTTTCCAGCATGGCTGTGCGCACCAGTCGCACATTCGTCGCCGTCAGGATGACGCCCATGGTCAAAGCAGGCATGACATAGCTCGCAACCCCGACCATGCCGCTCGGTGGCAGCCAGCCGAGGGTGATCGAAAAGAACAGCACCATCATCAGCGCCAGCCAGAAATTCGGGAAGGAAAGCCCAAGCAGCGAGAGAACGCGAATGATCTGGTCAGCGGTCTTGCCACGCGCCGTCGCGGCCTTGATGCCGAGCGGAATGGAAAGCACGATCGATATTGCCATTGCGATGAAGGCGAGCAGCAGGGTCGCGGGCAGGGCATCGGCGATCAACCGCGAAACAGGCGTGCCGCCGGTGAAGCTGCGCCCGAGATCCAGCGTCAGCAGGCCCTTCAGGAAGGTCATATATTGGACGATGAACGGCTGGTCCGTGCCGAGTGCTGCGCGGATGCGCGCCAGATCGTCTTCCGTTATGCTGCCACCGCCCTGAAACATCATCACGGCGGGATCGCCGGTGAGGCGAATGGCGAAGGAGACGAGAAGTGTGATGGCGATGACGACGAAAATCGCCTGCAACAATCGCTTGATGAGAAAACCGGCCACGTTCTTTTTTCCGAAGTTTCCAGAATGAACGCCGCCGGTGATACCGGCGGCGTTACGCTTGACGATTACTCGACCGTGACTTCGTTCAGCTTGATGCGGGTGTCCGGCGCAGGCACGAAGCCCTTGACCCGCTTGCTGATGCCGTAGATCGCGTTGGAATTATAGAGCGGCAGCTCCAGCGCCTTGTCGGCGACATACTTGCCGATATCCCTGAGGATCTTCTCCCGTTCGGCGCGATCGGTGAGCGGGCGCTGGGATTCCAGAAGCTTGTCCAGCGTCGCATCCTTTTCGTAAGGATTCCATTTTTCGCCGGAGTGGTACATCGCATAGGCGGTATTGTCGAAATCGAAGGTCCAGCCGCCCCACTTCTCCTGGAACATCGCGCCGGTCTTGCCTTGCGGGATGATGTCGTTGAGCATGACGTTGGTTTCATAGGGTTTCAGGGTGGCGGTGAGGCCGACCATCTGCAGATAGCTTGCGACGACCTGGGCCACCTCGTTCATGGTTGCGTCATTGCCGCGAATGTCGATCTGGATGGTCGCGCCAGGCTTCGCGCCGGCTTCGGCAAGCAGCTTCTTGGCACCTGCCGGATCATAGGGAAGCGGCTTCAGCGAGGGATCGTAGCCGAAGGACAATGCACTCTGGAAGCTGGTGATTTCTGCGCCCTGGCCGACGAGGATCGACTTGACGATCGTCGTACGGTCGACGGCCATGATGATCGCCTTGCGCACGCGCGGATCAGCGGTAATGCCGTCGCGAGTGTTGAAGCGCAGCGCGTCGACCGTCGGGCCGGGAACGCTGGCGATCTCCAGCTTGGAATCGCCCTGGATGACCGGGATCATGCCGATCGGGATGATCGGGGGAATGACGAGATCGACGCGGCCGGCCTGAAGCTCGGCGACCGCGGTCGCGGGCTCGCTGATGAAGCGATATTCGAGTTCGGAGAGCTTCGGCGCACCACCCCAGTAGTCCGGATTGGCCGCGAGCTTGATATTCACTTTCGGCGAATAGGAGACGAACTTGAACGCACCGGTGCCGACTGGGTTGAGATTGAAATAGTCCTCGCCCTTTTCCTTGATGTACTTCGGCGGGACGATCATGGCGCCATAGCCGGAAAGCTTCGTCAAGAGGACCGGATCGGGCGTCTTCAGCTTCATGTCGACGGTGTAGTCGTCGATGATATCAACGCTTTCGATCGACGTGTAGTTCGAGCGCTGCGGGCCCTTGGCGCCCTGTTCGCCGAGCAGGCGATCGAAGGTGAACTTTACCGATTCCGCATTGAAGGGCTCGCCATCATGGAATTTGACGTTATGGCGCAGCTTGAAGCGGATGCGCTTGCCTTGGTCCAGTTCTTCCCAGGATTCTGCAAGACCCGGCACCAGCTTGAGATCGGGGCCGCGATAGGTCAGACCGTCGAAAATATTGGTCGAGACGGCAGCCCAGGCCACGAGAAACGTGTCGATCGGATCCCAGCTGCCGGGATCCTGTGGCGAGGCGACGGTCATCTTGCCGGCGGCAAGAGCGGGGGCGGCGTTGACGGTGACGCCCGACAAGGCGAGCACCGCAAGAGCGGTTCTCAGTCCCCATTTCATTTTTTTCATCGAACCTGTTTCCTCTTCAGATCGTTGCAAAAAGATAGCGGTCGTTCAGGCGCTTTTGGCGATGAAATGACCCGCACCGATTTCCTCGCGAGTAAGAATGGGCGGCTCATCGCCGACACGGCGAACGGGATTTGGAATTTCGCCTTCGATCAGCGCGGTCTTACGCTCGACAGTGGGGTCGGCGACGGGCACGGCGGAAAGCAGGCGGCGGGTATAATCATGCATCGGCGTCTCAAAGACCTGCCGGCGGCTGCCCATTTCCATGATCTGTCCGAGATAGAGCACGGCGACCCGATGGCTTATCTTTTCCACCACCGCCATGTCATGGCTGATGAAGAGATAGGCAAGTCCGCGTTCGGCCTGCAGATCCATGAACAGGTTGATGATTTGCGCCTGGATCGACACGTCGAGCGCCGACAGCGCTTCATCCGCGATGATGAGCTTGGGGTCGGAGGCAAGCGCGCGGGCGATGCAGACGCGCTGGCGCTGGCCGCCGGAGAATTCGTGCGGATAACGCTCGGCATGGGCCGATGTCAGGCCGACGCGCTCCAGAAGCTCGTCCACGCGGCGGCGAACTTCCTTTGATCCGGAAATGATGCCATGCGTGTTGATGGGCTCGGCAATCGAAAAGCCGACCGTTTTGCGTGGATCGAGCGAAGCGAAAGGATCTTGGAAAATATACTGCACGTCCCGGCGCATGCGGAAACGCTCCGCCGCCGACATCGCGGCAAAGTTCTTGCCGTCGAAGGAAATCTCGCCCGCCCGCGCCTTTTGCAATTGCTGGATGGTGCGGCCGATCGTCGACTTGCCGGAGCCGGATTCTCCGACCAGAGCGAGGGTTTCGCCCGGATGAATGTCAAAACCGACCTTCTGGACGGCATTGCAGCGGTGCGTGACCTGGCCGAATATGTTCTTTTTTATGTCGAAGCGCACGAAGAGGTCGCGTACCGACAATAGCGGCGGTTGATCGTAGCGAGCGGTGTTCTGAATCCGCTCCTCGCCGACGATCTTCGGTTCGCCGCCCTCGAGAACGATGAGGGGCGAACGTTTGGGAAAGTCCTCGCCGGCCATGCTGCCGAGCTTCGGGACAGCTGCGAGTAAGGCGCGGGTATAGGGATGCTTCGGATTGGCGAATATCTCGCGAACCGGCCCTTCCTCGACCTTTTTTCCCTGCCACATGACCACCACGTCGTCGGCCATTTCGGCGACGACACCCATGTCATGCGTGATGAAGATCATGCCCATGCCGAGATCCTTCTGCAGCTCCCGCATGATGTTCAGGATCTGCGCCTGGATGGTGACGTCGAGCGCCGTCGTGGGCTCGTCGGCGATCAGCAGCTTGGGACGGCAGGCGAGAGCCATGGCGATCATCACGCGCTGGCGCATGCCGCCCGAGAGCTGATGCGGATAGCGCCTCAGCAGCGCTTCGGCATCGGGCAGCCGCACCATTTCGAGAAGGCGGCGCGCTTCGGCCTGCGCGGCGGATTTGCCGATATCTTCATGCAGCAGAAGGACTTCGCAGATCTGGTCGCCGATCGTGAAGACCGGATTGAGTGAGGTCATCGGCTCCTGGAAGATCATGGCGATCTCCTTGCCGCGGATGGATCGGATTTCCTTCTGCGAAACCTTGAGAAGATCTTTGCCGCTGAAAGTAATGCTGCCGGTCTCGAAACGGGCGCCCATCATGTCGGCAAGCCGCATGATCGAAAGCGACGTCACCGATTTTCCCGAGCCGGATTCGCCGACGACAGCGAGCGTCCGGCCGGGTGCCACGGAAAAGGAAAGTCCTTCCACCACGCGATTTTCGCCGAATCGTATCGTCAAATCCGAGACTGACAGAAGCGGCTTGTTCGTGTCCGTCGCCATTGTCATATACTCACCTTGGTATTGGGTGGGTTGCTCCTGAAGCTTCCGGAATTCTGCGGATTGATAGGCGCGATCTGCAATTCCATTCTCACTCTATCCCAGACGGCAACGATATCGTTCTTTGACGTGAACGCGCTGGAGTTCCCTCCGAGATCGCCGCTTGGATTGGACAATGGCATGTTGCCGCCCGCAACCATTTTGATTCTGGAAAGCCAAGCGACTTTTTCCTCCAAAGCAGGCGCCTCACGATCGTCTATATCCGCGTTCCCACCATATTTGTTAGGGCATGAGATAGCATCAAGCAACAATCTGGTCTACATTGTTGAACAATTTTCGTGATGCGCACGGAAAATTAGGCGGAAGTCGCGCCAGATCGTCCAACGGACCGGCATCGTCGAAGACGTGAATTAATAGTTGTGGTCAGGAATCCGATTGCTTGCGAGCCGTCGCAGCGATGCATAGCCTGGCGGAAAGCGCAGGGGGTGGACAGGCACCTGCAGCTGATCTGCCCCCGGGCGCCAGGAGAGCAAATGAAGCAGACAAACCTCGCGAGTATCGAGCCGACGTCGGGTACGGCGGAAGCCGGACAGACGGTTACGGAATTGACTGCGGCGCGGATCCGCGAACGGGTGATCAGCGGAACGCTGTCGCCGGGCAGCCACCTTTCCGAAGCGGCCTTGTGCGAGGAGTTGCAGGTTTCACGCAATACGCTGCGCGAGGTTTTTCGGCTGCTGACAAAGGAAGGCGTGCTGCGCCACGAGGCCAACCGCGGCGTGTTTGTCACCACACCGAGCATGTCGACCATCATGGACATCTTCCACATTCGCCGGCTGATAGAGTGCTCGGCGCTTGCCGGCGCCCATCATCGTCATCCGAGCGTCAGCAAGATGCGGGCGGCGGTGGACGCCGCGGTCCGGTATCGTGACCTCGGAGAATGGCTCAACGTCGGCAGCGCGGACATTGCCTTTCATACCGCTATTGTCGAGCTGGCGGACAGCCCGCGGCTCTCGGCATTCTACGCGCAAATCTCCCTCGAGCTGCGCCTGGTGTTCGGTCTGATACGTGATCCCGAGTACCTCCATGCTCCCTATGTGGGGCAGAACGCCACGATCCTGTCCCATCTTGAGGAGGGAGCAACGGCGAGCGCAGCCGAAGCGCTGGAGAAATATCTTTATCAAGCCGAACGGTTCATCCTGGCCGCCTATTCCAGAGCGATTCCCAGCTGAAGGCGCAGCCGAGATATTCATTGTGGAAATCATAGCCGGATAGGTTGTGTCTCCAAGCAAACATTTGCGTCACACGCGGCTTTGGCGGCAGGATCCCTGCTATCCGGGGCGAAATCGTGATTCCATCCGCCTAGACAGGCTGATCTTGGCTGTCGTCGATCAGGGCGACCATGCACGTCGAACCGGAATACGTTAAATAGGCAACCGGCTACTACGGATTGAGATGGAATGGACGCGCAATCCTTGAAAGGCTCCAGCAGGACCACGGCAATTCAGCAGGTATGGGCTTCACAGCTCTATCGCGGTGCGACGCTCGCTCTGTTTCTCTCGGGGCTGGGAACCTCGGCTTCGCTGCCGCAGATCGTCGTTTTCCTGGTGAAGGAGCTTGGGACATCGATGCCTGTGGCCGGGCTTTATTATCTGACGGGCCTGACTGCGCCGGTTGCCGGCTATCTGGTCGGCCGCTACTCCGACCGGACAGGCAAACGCCTCAGCCTGTTCCGACTATGTGCCATGGCCGGCTTTCTCGGATGGATGGGCTTTGCACTTTCGAATGCACCCTGGATGCCGTTCGTTATCGGCGCCGTCGTTCTGGCGTTCTCCGGCTCCGCCACATCGCAGCTTTTCACGGCCATTCATGACGATCTGAAGAGAAACCCGGCGGGCGCGAACGAAAGCGTGGTCGCAGTCATCCGGATGGCGTTGACGGCAGGCTGGATCGTCGGCCCGTTTATCGGCGCGTGGCTGGCGGCAGAAACGGGTCTGCGCACCATGTTCTGGGCAACGGCCATTTGTTTCGTGGCGCAGATCGTCCCCCTGGGAACCCTGAGCGTCTCGTCGAGCCCTAAGCCAAAAACAACGCATGCGACCGATAGGACCAGCTCGCTCAGCTGGTCAGATATGGTGCCGCTTCTAGCCTTCACCGGCCTCTACGTGCTCGTCTATGCCGGCGAGCCCATCAAATACGGCTTCCTTCTGCTTTACATGGAGGAGAACCTCGGGATCGATCCTGGCGTGCGCGGTGCGGTTATCGGAACGCAGCCGCTGATCGAGCTTATTCTGATGCCGTTCAGCGTCATGCTGGCCCGACGGATCGGCACGCTCTGGCTGATGTGCATCGCGGCGGCATTCGGCGTCGTCGCCAATTTGTGTTTTGCTGCTTGGCCAAGCGCCACCGGCATGTTTGCCGGGCAGACGCTGATGGGCGGCGTCTGGGGGCTTTACATGGTGCTGGGGCTGATCGTTGCCCAGCGTCTTCTTCCCAATGCCGTCGCAACCGCCTCCGCCATCTTCATGAGCTCTTCTGCGCTGGCCATGGCGCTTGGCGGCGGTGTCGGCGGCATCGGTGTCGCATACCTTGGCCTTCCGAATGTTTTCTACCTGCCCGCGGCGTTCTCGCTGGTGGCCGTTGTCGGCTTGGCGATCATGGCGCGCCGCGGCGTCATCCGGTAGCGCGCCGCCTCTTCATGGTGCTGCCATTATTTTGCTTTGGCAGGTTTCGGACAACCCCAAACCTGTTAAAAGCCCTGTGCCCAGCTACCGGGTGATTTGCCAGACCCTCGACATCACAGATGACCCGCCTCCTTCCTGACGTTTTTCGCGACCCGACGATCCGGGTGAGCATGCTTGCCATTTTTGCCTTCGGCTTTGCCGGAGCGGCGACCTCTCCCTATCAGTCCGTCGTGGGCATCCGCGAGCTTGGGCTGAGCAATGGACTGTATTCGGCGCTAATCTTTTGTGCGGCTGCGGTGAATGTCGTCGTCAGCATTCTCCTCGGAAATCTGGCGGATAGGATCGGCGAATATCGCACGATGATGCTGACGGTCGCCATCTTCGGCGCTCTGGGCTATGGCGCCGTCTATATCGTGCCGGCGCAGGCGACCTTCGTTCTCAGCGCATTGTTCCTCCTCCCGATTTACGGCTCCCTCAATTCGCTGCTCTTTGCCAATGTCAGGGTTGCGACGAGGGGGATGGAGCGCAATGATGTCGCGACCGTCAACTCGGGCGTCCGGGCGATGATTTCGCTCTCCTGGGTCCTCGTGCCGGGAATTACCGGAGCATTGCTTGTGAACTCCGAGAGCATGTTGCCCGCTTATCTTTTTGCCGGCCTGGCCTGTGCCGCCTGCTTCGGATTGATTGCCGTCTTCCTTCCGCGCCAGAACGGCACCGATGCAGCGGCAACGCGCCATCTCTCCTATCTTGCGGCACTTGGGCAGGTCATCTCGCCGCCCGTATTCGTGCGTGTGATTGCAGTGGCGTTGATCAGCAGCACGCTTCACGTCAATGGCGCTATCCTGCCTCTTGTCGTCACCGGCGCGGCGCATGGAACCGTCGCCGACATCGGGGTTCTCGTCGGGATCGTCGCGCTTCTCGAAGTCATCTTCATCGTCGTATGGGGACGCGCCCAGCGGATCATGAGCCACGTCACGGCGCTCGCGATCGGCACGGTGATCTATGTGATTTATCTGCTGCTGCTCGGCCTGGCATCGGCGCCATGGCATATGTATGCCCTGACGCTGGTCAGCGGCATCGGCGCGGCGGCTCTTATCAGTATTCCGATCACATACTTGCAGGACCTGATTGCCGAGCGCCCTGGGCTCGGCAGCGCCTTGATTTCGGTCAATATTTTCTTGAGCGCCGGCCTGAGCGCGCTCCTTTTTGCGCTTGGAACGGCCGTGAGCAGCTATTCCGGAACAGCAATTATCGGCGCTTTCGCCGGACTGTCTGGGCTCGCCATGCTGCTCTACTGCGACGGCGTGAGACGGCGTCGATAGGGATATCACGAGCCTTTTCCGACGATTCGCTGCGGACCTGAACATCCGTTGACGAACGGATGGCATTCAGCTAGTTGTAAAGTCATCTGATGACTTGATGAAATTCAATCATGCGCGCTCTGACCAAAACGACGCTCGCGGATACAGCCGTGGAGGCAATTCGCAGCGAAATCATTGCCCAACGCTGGGGTGTCGGCGAAAAGCTGCCGAATGAGGCCGCTCTTTCCTCGATGCTTTCCGTCAGTCGCGGCACAATCCGCGAAGCTGTGCGAGTGCTGGCTTCGCAGGGCTATCTTGAGACGCGGCAGGGGTCTGGCACCTATGTGCGCTCGACGGCTGATTTCGGTCGTCCGCTCGACGTGGCGCGTCGCGCCGGATTGAGGGACCAATTCGAAGCCCGACTGGCTCTCGAGGTCGAAGCCGCGCGGCTGACTGCTCTGCGCCATACTCCGGAGGTGATTTCGCAATTGCACGCGCTGCTTGCTGCGCGAGGAAATTACAGCGGGGAAGACAAGGCGGGCTTCATCAAGCGCGATCTTGCCTTCCATAAGGCGGTCGTTGCCGCCTCGCGGAACTTGGCGCTGGTCGAGATTTACGATTTCTTCTCCATGTCGATCGCGGAAACCATCGAGGCGACGCTCGGGGAAGAGGTTCCGGAGCCGGACATGCAGGCGCATGTCGCCGTCGTCGACGCCATTGCGTCCGGTAATCCTGAAGCGGCCGATGCTGCAGTGCGCCGCTTCATGGCTCCCGTTATTGCCACACTTGATCGGTTACTGATGTCATGACCATGTCTCCGCAAAATGCCGCCTCCCTCGAAATGATCGACGCCGAGGCCGATGAAATTCCGCCGCCGCAGCCTCACAGGGGTAAATCGCCGATTGGCAGATTTATTCTTGGCGTGAGCCTGGTCCTGATTGCATTCAGTCTCCGGCCGGTCTTTTCCAGCGCGTCGGCGCTGCTGCCGGAGATCCGGGCCGGGCTTGGCCTGTCGGCGTCCGGCACCAGCATCCTCACGACATTGCCGGTGGTCTGCCTGGGATTGTTTTCACCGCTTGCGCCCAGGCTCGCGCAGCGGTTGGGAACGGAGCGCGTCCTGCTTGGCGTGATCCTGCTGCTCGCTTTGGGCACGGCGCTGCGCGGCTTCTCCTCGATTCCAATGCTGTTCTTCGGAACTGCGCTGGCCGGCGCGTGCATCGCGATCGGCAACGTGCTTTTACCCGGCGTCGTCAAGCGCGATTTCCCGGACAAGGCAGCCCTGATGACGGGCTGCTACACGATGGCGCTGTGTGCCGGCGCGGCGAGTGCGGCGGGGCTGACGCTTCCCATCGAGCATGCGCTTGGCGGATCGCTGGGTGGTGCGCTGGCTGTCTGGGCTCTCCCGGCTGTGGTGGTCGGGCTTCTCTGGCTGCCGCAGGTCATCGGAACGCGCAACCAGGTTCGTCGCAGCGGTTTTCGCGTAACGGGCCTGTGGACCGATCCCATCGCCTGGCAGGTGACGCTCTTCATGGGGCTGCAATCGGCGCTCGCTTATTGCGTCTTCGGCTGGCTCGTCCCCATTCTGCGCGAACGCGGCCTCGATGGTGTGACAGCTGGCGCCATTGTCTCCGTCTCGGTCATGGTACAGGCCGCCGCCTGCCTGGTTGCCCCCCATATCGCCGTCAAGGGTAAGGATCAGCGCGCCATCAATGTCATCCTCTGCGCGATCGCTGTCGTTGCGTTGCTTGGCTTGCTCTTTGCTCCGCTTTGGACGGTCTGGTTCTGGGCAGTACTTCAGGGCATCGGGCAGGGCGGACTGATCGCCGTGGCGCTGACCGTCATCGTGTTACGTTCCCCGGATGCACATATCGCCGCGCATCTTTCCGGCATGGCGCAATTCGTCGGCTATCTGCTTGCAGCCATCGGCCCGCTCATTGTCGGCATGATCCATGGCTGGACGGGTAGCTTTGCCTGGTGCTCCGTTCTGTTCGTCCTGCTCGGTCTTTGCGCTGCCATCAACGGCTGGTTTGCCGGTCGCGCGATTACCGTCAATGCCAAGACCGCCGAGATCCTATAGGTTTTGATCGCAATCCCTTACGGCATGCTGGCTGGTCTCAACGACCAGCCCTGTTCTCCAGAGGGACTTTCACTGCCGGTGAAGCGGCAGGATATGATGTTCAGTCAGGGGCGCCATGGCTATGGCGCCCGGATGAGCGGGCGATACCCAGCGAATTTCCTCGATCTCCGCCGCAGCGGTAATTGCTGCGTCGTCGGCATGCAGAAGGTATTGGTGGGATGGCGCGCAATTCAGTTGCGGTTCGCAAGGGTCGAGTAAACAGCAGATCGTCCTGCCCTTCAACTCGGACGGTAGCCTGGCAATCGATATACCGGCTTCCGTGCACTATCAGCCCGGCGGAAAGGCGGAAGCCGTCGTCAGCGGCAATCCTGCTCTTCTCGATCATGTGAGGCTGGAGGGCGGCAGGTTGAGCTTGGATTGCCATCCGGGCTGGTCCATGTCCAAATTCGACGTCAGCCTGTCGGGCCGCTCGTCACCAATTGGAAAGGTCGCTGCGATGCGGCGACCGTTGTCCCCTGAGTTCAATCGATGTCACCCGATCATCTTGCTTTGAGTGATTCTCATGTTAATCAATGAGATTAGTAGTCTCAGCGAACATACGAAACCGATGCAGAATAAAACAGACAGCGACGCCAAACAGCCATCAGCATCCGATACTGCAGCAGCAAAGCCCAAGCGATCGCTGCGAGAACCCCGTCGTTCCCTGGCTATCGGGCTTCTGCGTGCCCGCGAAGCGGTCATGAGCCATTTCCGGCCGATCCTGGCAGCGCATGACGTTACCGAACAGCAATGGCGTGTTATCCGCGTCCTCTACGAGGCCGGCAAGCTCGATGCGACGGAACTGGCCGACAAGGCATCCATTCTGGCGCCGAGCCTGACGCGGATGATCCGGCTGCTTGAGGAGCGTGGCTTCATCACCAAGCACAAGGACGAAGCGGATGGCCGCAGGGTGCTTCTGCAGATCACACCGGCAGGCGAGGGGATCGTAACGGAGGTCATGCCGGAGAGCCTGAAGGTCTATGCCGATATCGACGCGCGTTTCGGTGTGCAGCGTGTGGAACAGCTTTTGGACATGCTGGAGGAACTGGCATCGCTGAAGCTGGAGAACGGCTCGGTTGGGGAAGAGTAAACACTTCCCTCGATTTATTAATGTGTTAAGTATTTAATTGACGGGACCGAGGATCTATAGCAGTCTCCATCAGCGCTGACACTGTTGGGAGGCAGAGTTGGATCTGTTGCAGAATCGCAGCCTCATCGAACGGACCTGGTCGCCAATACCCTATGATCAATGGGTGGACGACCTTCAAAGCATCTGCGGGAATTTCAACCCGCATGTGATGCAGCGCGGTGATAGCGTCATCGGCACGGCGAGCCGCATCGATGTCTGCGGCATGGAGTTCGCCCACGTCTCCAACGACCTCGACTATGTTCATCGCGATTGGGACGACATCCGGCGCGATGCCAACGAGCACCTGTTCCTGATCCTGCAGCTCGAGGGCGTTTGCGGCGTCGAACATTCCGGCCAGCAGAACATTCTCGATGTCGGCGAATGCATTCTCGTGGATTCCACCCGACCGACCACCTTCTATTTTCGCGGGCATTTCTCCAATCATCTGTCGCTGCATCTGCCACGGCAATTGATGTACTCGGACAGCAGGATCGATTTTGACGTCGCTCGCAAGCTTGTCGCATCCGATCCGATGGCGATGATGCTGCGGGCGCTGATTGCCAAGATGATGACCACACCGGAAAGCGATGTGGCCTCTCCGCATCTGCGTCAGCTGATGTTCGATACGACCCGCCAGGCCTTTCTGTCGACAAGCGTCCAGGCGACGAGTTTGAATTCGCTGCATGACAGCGCCAGCAGGCGCATGCAGATGGTCGATATTCTGATCGACAAGCACCTGACCGATACGGACCTCAACGCCAAATGGCTGGCGACCAGGCTTGGCGTGTCGATCCGCACCCTACAACAGGATTTCCAGGGCATGGGAATGACCTGCACGACCGTCATCCGTGACAAGCGCTTGCGCTTTGCCCGCGAAAAGATCGAGCAGCTCAAGGAGCGGCGCAACCCGACAACGATAGCCGAAGTCGCCTATTCGGCTGGTTTCAACGACATTTCCTATTTCAATCGCAGCTTCAAGGAGCTGTTCGATTGCGCCCCGAGCGAGCTGCTGCGCTCCGCCGAGCCGGCTCATAGGTTGGACTGAGCGCAGTCTGCGCTCCAGTCCAAGACGAGGCGCGTTTCTCCCCAAGACGGGTCTTTCTGCAAAAGTCATAGTCCTCTCGAAAGTCACGGGAGGAGAATATCGTGAAGCAGTATACCCTGCTTATCGGCGGCGAGCATGTTGCCACGTCCCATCATGCACCGGTCGCAAATCCGTCGAGCGGCGATGTGGTCGGCTATATGCCGCTTGGCAGTGAAGCGGATCTTGATCGGGCGGTTGCCGCCGCGGCCGAAGCTTTCAAGACATGGTCGCAGGCTTCGAACGAAGCGCGCGCGATCGCTTGCCGTGCGGTTGCAGAGAAGATCAACGAATATGCGGAGGAGCTTGCCCAGATCCTGACCCGGGAGCAGGGTAAGCCGCTCAACGGCCTTGGTTCACGCTTCGAAATCGGTGGTGCGCTTGCCTGGACGCGGCATACTGCCGAACTCGACCTGCCGGTCGAGGTGCTTCAGGACGACAATGAAGGCCGCGTCGAGCTGCATCGCAAGCCGATCGGTGTCGTCGGTTCGATCGCGCCCTGGAATTGGCCTGTCATGATTGCCTGCTGGCATATCGTGCCGGCCGTGCGCGCGGGCAATACCGTCGTCATCAAGCCGTCGCCGCTGACGCCGCTGTCGACCATCCGCCTCGTCGAAATCATGAACGAGGTTCTCCCGCCCGGCGTTGTCAATGTTATTACCGGTGAAAATAGCATCGGCGCCGCACTTTCCGCCCATCCGGGCATTTCCAAGATGACCTTCACCGGCTCGACGGAAACCGGCAAGAAGGTCATGGCGTCGGCTGTTGCAACCTTGAAACGGCTGACGCTGGAACTTGGCGGCAACGATGCGGGTATCGTTCTACCCGATGCTGACCCGAAGGCCATCGTCGAGGGGCTCTTCTGGGGTGCTTTCATCAACAATGGCCAGACCTGCGCGGCGTTGAAGCGCCTCTATGTGCATGACAGTATCTATGAAGAGGTCTGCAGCGGGCTCGCCGATTATGCCGGCAAGATCGCCGTCGGTGACGGGCTGGACGAGGCGAGCATTCTCGGTCCCGTGCAGAACGAAATGCAGTTCAATAAGGTGCGTGAACTCGTTGACGATGCGCGCGCCAATGGCGGCCGTATCCTGACTGGCGGCGCGCCGATGGACCGGCCTGGATACTTCTATCCGATTACGCTCGTTGCCGATGTCGACCATGGCGTGCGGCTGGTCGATGAAGAGCAGTTCGGCCCGGCTCTTCCGATCATCCGATACAGCGATATCGATGAGGTGATTGCCCGCGCCAATCAGAATCCGGCAGGCCTCGGCGGCTCCGTCTGGTCTGCGGATGCCCAGAAGGCGAGGCGCTATGCGATGCAGCTCGAATGCGGCTCCGTCTGGATCAACAAGCACGGCACCATTCAGCCCAACGCACCCTTCGGCGGCGTAAAGCAGTCCGGCATGGGGGTCGAGTTTGGCGCTGAGGGGCTGAAGGAATTCACGACAATCCAGACGGTGCTGAGCTAAGTGATGGCGACCTATGACTACATCATCGTCGGTGGCGGATCCTCGGGCTGCGTGCTGGCGAACCGGCTCTCGGAAAACCCGGCGCACAAGGTTCTATTGATCGAGTCCGGCCGGCGGGACGCCGATCCCTGGATCCATATTCCCGCAACCTTCTTCAAGGTGCTGGGCAAGGGGATCGATATCCATCCCTATGCCTCGAACCCCGACAGGGGCTTGAACGGGCGTCCGAGCATCACTCCGCAGGGCAACGTGCTTGGCGGCGGCAGTTCGGTGAACGCGATGATCTATATTCGCGGTCATCGAAACGATTACGATACCTGGTCGCAAATGGGGTGCCAGGGCTGGTCCTATGACGACGTGTTGCCTGCCTTCCGCTCGCTTGAAAACAACGAGCGACTGAACGGCCATTTTCATGGCAGTAAAGGCGGGCTGCACGTTTCGGATCCGCGTCATCGCCATCCGCTGAGCGAGGCCTTTATCAAAGCTGCGACCGAAATCGGCATTCCGCACAATGACGATTTCAACGGCGCCGATCAGGCTGGCGTCGGCTTTTATCAAAGCACGACCTATGGCGGCCGTCGCTGGAGCTCCGCCCAGGCCTTCCTGCGCGAAGCGGAGAAGCGGCCGAACCTGACTGTGCTGACGCAACGCAAGGTTGCTCGCATCCTGTTCGAAGGAAAAAAGGCCGTTGGGGTCGAACTGCTCGACGGTACGATCTTCAAGGCACAGCGTGAAATCGCGCTCACTGCCGGCGCGATCGCCACGCCGAAAATCCTGCAGCTATCCGGCATCGGCAACGCCGGGCATCTTTCGTCACTTGGCATCAAGGTCGTCGCCGACCTGCCGGGCGTCGGCGCCAACTATCAGGACCACTTGGAAGTGCCGGTGCAGGGCGAAACCCATGAGCCGATCTCGATCCTAGGTCATGACAAGGGTCTGCGGGCCGCTGGCCACATGTTGCGCTATCTGACGTCGCATCGCGGGTTGCTGTCCTCCAACGTTGTCGAGTGCGGTGGTTTTGTCGACACGGCAGGCACGGGACAGCCGGACGTGCAGTTCCATGTGCTGCCAGTCTTGATCGGTTTTGTCGATCGTGATCCGGAGCCCGGACATGGCCTCAGCATCGGGCCCTGCTATCTGCGGCCAAGGTCGCGCGGCTGGATTCGGTTGAAGAGTGCCGATCCGACGGAGCAGACGGATTTCAACGCCAATCTGCTTTCCGACCCCGCCGATGTCGAGACCTTGGTGCGCGGCGTCGAAACGGCGATCCGCATCCTCGATGCACCGGCCCTTGCCACGCTGGTCAAGCGCCGCGTGCTGCCGAAGCCCGGTGTTGAGGAGGATCCGGACGCGCTGCGGGACTACATCCGCCAATCCTGCAAGACGGTGTTCCACCCTGCAGGCACGGCCCGCATGGGCCGGGCGGACGATCCCAATGCTGTGGTTGGACCGGACTTGAAGGTGCGCGGCATCGAAGGCCTGCGGGTCTGCGACGCCTCTGTCATGCCGACCCTGGTCTCGGGCAACACCAACGCGCCGACGATGATGATTGCGGCGAAGGCTGCGGCCTTCATGACAGGAAAGGCGATTTCCGGCTGAGCCGGAGATCATTGAAGCAAAGATCCCGTGGGGAGCGGGACAACAAACTGGAGGAGACAATGCCTATCAATCTCAGAGGGCTGGCGATCGGCCTTTTCCTGACGCTCGTTTCGGCGTTCAGCGCGCATGCGGCTGCATCCTGCGGCGACAACACCGGCAAGCCGGCAACCGGCGAGCCGATCATCATCGGGGCCATCACCGGCAAGACCGGTCCGGACGATTTCTCGAACTCGACCAAATCGGCAAAGGCCTATTTCGATTGCCTCAACGCCAATGGCGGCATCAAGGGGCGGCCGGTCAAATATCTGATCGAGGACGACCAGTGGAACCCGGAGATCGCCGCGCAGCTGGCAGCCAAGCTCGTCAATGATCAGAAGGCCGTGCTGATGGTCGGCAATTCGAGCTATGTCGAATGCGGCGCCAATGCCGAGCTCTACAAGAAGGCTGGCATTCTGGTCCTGGCCGGTGTCGGCGTGCCGCGCGAATGCTTCTTTGCCGACAACATCGCGCCGACCAACGCCGGACCGCGCGTCTCCATGCTGGGTGCGATGGGCTATGCGCTTGACAAGCTCCATGCCAAATCGGTCGTCTGCATCGCACCGAACATCCCGAATGTCGGTACCTGGTCGTGTGATGGCGTCGCTTTGCTCGCCAAGGAAAAAGGCTTTGCCGCACAGACGATCCTGATGGATCCGGGCTCTGCCGATGCGACATCCGTCATCTTGCAGGCAGCTGCCAGCAAGCCTGACGTTATCGTTCTCGGCCTTTCCAAGGGTGTTGCGGTGCCGCTTTTAACGGCAGCCGAAGAGCAGGGCCTGAACCAGTCGATTACCTTCTTGAGCGCCGCTTCTGCCTATGACCTCTCCGTTCCATCCACCATCGGCTCGGGTTGGGATGGCAAGTTCTACGTCAACATGGAGTTCAATGATCTCGAGGCAACCACGCCGGACAATCAGAACTGGCTTGCCGTCATGGATCAGTACGGTCAGAAGTCCGACCCGCGCGATACCTTCGCTCAGGCCGGTTATCTGGCGGCGCGCGTCGCCGAAAAGGCGCTGATGACGCTCGATCCGGCCAAGATCAACCGTGAGACCGCGTCCGCCGCCGTGAAGCAGATCAAGGACTTCAAGAGCGATATCTTCTGCGCTCCCTGGTACTTCGGTGATGGCCAGACCCGTCACAATGCCAATTCGACGACGAGCATGGCCGTTGCCGAAGGCGGCAAGTGGAAGGTCGTCTCCGACTGCGCACCGTCGCCCGATCCGGAGTTGAAGGACATCCGTGCTTTCGAAAAGTCTGCCGGCCTCAACTAAGTCCTGAAGCTTGCCATCGGTTCCGCGGCTGCAACGCTGCGGAACCGAGCGACCCGAGAGGATCGATCCATGAACTTTCTACCCTTCGTCATTTCCGGGCTGGGAATCGGTGCCGTTTATGCCTTGTCCGGCGTCGGCCTTGTCGTTCTGTTTCGAGCGACCGGCGTTCTCAATTTTGCCTTCGGTGCTTTCGGTGCCATCGGCGCCCACTGTGCCTGGCAGCTGCTTGAGTGGAAGATGCCGCTCGTTGCTGCTATTCTGGCAGCCGTTGCCGTCTCCACCACGATCAGCTTTCTATATGGTCGGATTTTCGCACCCATGCTGTCGCATCGCGACATCGTCGTACGTGCGGTGGGAACGCTGGCGCCGGCTCTCCTCCTGATCGCGATCATGGGGGTCATCTGGGGCGAGCTGCCGCGCCGCCTGCAGTTTCCCACCGACCAGATGTTCGTTTCTCTCTTCGCCGTTCGCCTGACCTACACGCGCATCATCGCCATCATCCTGGCCGCCGCCATGGTCGTCGCCATCACGCTGTTGCTGAACCGCACCCGGCTTGGTCTCGATATGCGAGCTCTTGCGAATGATCGTGATCTCAGTGCGGTCCTTGGTGTGCGTATTCTCTATACGGAAACCGCCGCCTGGATCATCACAGGCATCTTTTCCGGCTTTGCCGGCCTATTGCTCGCCGACCTCGTCCGCTTGCAGGGAACGTTCCTGACCCTGCTCGTCATCCCGGCGATCGCGGCCGCGATCCTTGGCCAATTGCGCTCGCTTTGGGAAACTGCTGTTGCCGGCATTCTGATCGGCATCGCCGAGGCCGTGCTGACGCCGATCGCCTGGATCTCGCCCTATCGCGCAGCAGCACCCTTCGTCATCGCGCTCGTTGCAGTCACGATCCTGGGAGGCACGGCGAGAGCCGCGTTGAAAGACCGATGACCGTTCAGGACCAGACAATCGCCTCCAACGCCGAAGGCCTATCGATGGTGCGCTTGCCCAAGCAGCTTCTGCATGTTCCGGTGACGATGGCGATCTTCTCGATGATCGTCGCTCTCCTTGCCAATTCCTTCTGGCTCTCGGCTGCAACATCCGCTGTCGCCTTGTCACTCTCGGTTGCCGGGCTTGCCATTCTTTACGGCCAGCTTGGCTTGGTCTCCCTCTGCCAGTTTGCGCTCGTCGGCGTCGGCGGCTGGGTGACGCTTCGTATCGGCCATGGCTTTCATCCGCCGTTCGAGGTCAGCCTGCTTGCCGGCGGGATCGTTGCCTCGGTGGTGGGGCTGGCGTTCGGCGTGCCGGCGTTGCGGCTGCGCGGCCTTTATCTGGCGCTTGTCACGCTGATGCTGGCCGGCGCGTTCCAGATCGTCATCGGTGCCTGGGGCTTTCCGGACGGCGGTCCGGGCTTCCTCGGGCGGGCTGATGGTTCCGGGCGCCAGATGTTGGCAAGGCCTCTGATCGCCGATGGAGAGGTTGCGTACTTCCTCTACGTCTGCGCGGCGGCGGCAATCGGCCTGTTGATTGCGCAGTGGCACAAACTTGCTCGTCCGGGCCGCGCCTGGGCACTGATCCGCAAGGGCGAGACCGTCGCCGTTGCAAGCGGTGTCAATGTTCTGATCTACAAGGCATGGGCCTTTGCGCTGAGCGGCTTTCTGGCCGGTCTTGCCGGCGGCCTGCTCGCCGGCAATGTCGGCCAGCTCGACGGGCGCGCCTTCGGCGCTTTCGATAGCCTCAATCTCTTTGCGCTGGCCATCGTCGGCGGTGTGTTCAATTGGTACGGCGCCCTGATTGCCGGGCTCCTGCTGCGCGCCGTGCCGGCGTTGCTGACGGATCTCGGCATCGACGGCTATGTGACGATCGGGATTTTCGGGATGGCGCTGTTCCACGCGCTGGCAACCGCACCGACCGGCATTGCCGGTCAGGTATCGGGTGTGATCGCCTGGGTCGGAGATAGGCTTTTCCCGGGGAGGGAGCGATGATCAAGATCGAAAATCTCGTCGTGCAGTTCGGCGGCGTGCGGCCGATCAATGAACTCAGCGCGGTGCTGACGGCTCCGGTTGCCGGCCTCATTGGCCCGAATGGCGCGGGCAAGACCACGCTGCTCAATGTGCTCTCCGGTTTCGTCAGGCCGGTTCAGGGCGCGGTTTCGCTGGGCGAACGGGCTCTGTTGCCGATGTCGCCGCTTCAGCGCGTGCGTGCGGGCCTGCGGCGTTCGTTCCAGACCGAGCAGGTCGTCGAAGACCTGACGGTTTCCGGTAATATCGCTGCGATCGCCGACCATGTCGTACCCGTGGGACATCGTTCCGGCGCCGTCGACCAGGCTCTCTCCTTTGTCGGTCTGACGTCAGTTGCCGATCGGCTCGGTCAGTCGCTCAATCTGTTTCAGCGTCGTCTCGTCGAGCTTGCGAAATGTGTGATCGGCAACCCGAAGCTCATCCTGCTCGACGAACCGGCCGCCGGATTGACTGAGGAGGAGGGCAAGGCATTTCGCGAACTGGTTCTCCGCATCCCGGCGGAATTCAGGGCACAGGTGCTGATCATCGATCACGATGTCGACCTCATCCGCTCCATGTGCAGCGAGACCATGGTGCTCGACTACGGCAAGCTTCTTGCGCTCGGCCCGACCCATGCCGTGCTTGCGGATCCCAACGTGCGTCGCGCCTATCTGGGGGAATTCTGAGATGACCGGCACGTCCGAGGTCCGCGTCGAAAATCTTGTCGTCGAGCGTGGTGGCAAGCGCGTTATTCACGATGTTTCCTTCTCGGTGACCGCCGGCAAGGTGACGGCGCTGCTTGGCGCCAACGGCGCTGGGAAGTCGAGCACCGTCATGGCCATGGCGGGCGCTCTGCTGCGCGGCGGTTCGGTACGTCTCGACGGCATTGTGCTCGATGGATTTGCGCCGGATCGTATTCGTCGTGCGGGCCTTGCTCTCGTTCCGGAAGGCCATCGCGTGCTGGGGCAGCTCTCAGTCGAGGACAATATCCTTGTTGCCGCTCTCGATCCGTCGGCCAATGCCCGCAAGCAAGGGCTGGAGCACGCCTACGAAATATTTCCTGAACTTGCCGAGCGCCGTCGCCAATCGGCATCGGATCTGTCCGGCGGCCAGAAGCAGATGGTGGCGATGGCACAGGCTTTCGTCGCCAAGCCCCGCTTCATGATCGTCGATGAATTGTCTCTGGGCTTGGCGCCTACTGTCGTCAAGCGGCTGGCCGAGGCGCTGAAGATCGCCGCCGCCGGCGGTATCGGCGTTCTCCTGATCGAGCAATTCGCCAACCTCGCTCTCGATCTCGCCGATCAAGCGCTTGTTTTGGAGCGGGGACGCCTCGTCTTCGACGGTTCCGCCGCCACTTTGAAGGCGCAGCCGGACATTCTCCACGGCGCCTATCTCGCCAGCTGATATGTGGGAGCTGCCATGACGTTTTCCTCCGATCTTTTTACCGGACGAACGATCGTCGTCACCGGAGGCACATCGGGCATAGGTGCTGCCAGCGTGCAGCGCTTTGCCGAGCTTGGTGCCCGTGTTGTGAGTTGCGGCCTCGGCGCATCGAAGGCGCCCGCCGGACCTCGGATCGAAAACCATGAAGTCGATGTGCTCATGCCAGGGACGCTCGAAGCTTTCTTCGCGTCGGTCGAAACGATCGATGTCCTGGTCAATTGCACCGGCGTCAGCCGCGATCGCGGCGAATGGTCGAAGCCTGTGTTCGACGAGGTCATGGCGATCAACCTGACTTCGGTTATGGATTGCTGCCGGCTCGCGCGTCCGCGCATGCAGGCCGGCTCGGCGATGGTCAACATCGCTTCGATGTATTCGACCTTCGGCGCTGCCGACCGTCCGGCCTATGCCGCCAGCAAGGGAGCGATCGTGCAGCTGACGAAATCGCTGGCGCAGGAATATGCGCAAGCGGGAATCCGCGTCAATGCTGTTGCGCCGGGCTGGATCGTCACGCCCCTCAGCCGGGCTCTTTTCGCCGATGAGGCTGCTTGCGGACCTATTCTCCAGCGCATTCCTGCCGGCAGATGGGGCACTGCCGAGGAAATCGCCGATGCGATCGTCTTCCTTTCGTCGGAGGCGGCTCGCTATGTGACGGGCGCCTGCTTGCCGGTCGATGGCGGATATCTCACGTCTTGAGGGGTTCTATCATGATTGGGGCGCCTCAACGTCATGTCGACATCGCCGGTGGGCGAGACTTTGCCGGGCTGGCCCGCAATCTCTTCGGCAATGTCCGGCTTGATTTCGGCGCAGCCGACGAGAATAAGAGCCGTATGGTGTCGGCGATGCTCGGCGCATGCCGGCTGACCCACCTGGAGGCGGATCGGCATGTCGTTTTCGGCGAACGCGTCACGGCGGGGCCGGATGATCCGGATGCGATCAAGTTGATCCTGCAGACGGAAGGGACAACCTCGCTCCTGCAGGGCGGAAAGCATGCGCCGGTCCAGACCGATGTTCTTGTCATCTATGACCCACGTCGGCCCTATGTGCTGACCAACAGCACGTCCGTGCGCCAGCTTCTACTGCAGTTGCCGCGGCATGCACTCTCGCACAGCGCCATCGAGCGGCTGGCGACACCTTTTACAGCTCATGCAGAGCAGGACGGCATGTGCCGCATCCTGCTGTCTTTGATGGAATCGACCATGCATGAGATCGGCCACCTCGATGAGGCACGTCGATCCGGGATCGGCCAGACCATGATCGATCTCGTCCGCACCGTGATCGGCGCTGATTCACAGCCGGCAAGACCGGTTGCCAATCCGTTGGACCTGCTATTGCAGCGGATCAAGGATTTTATCGAAAGCAATGTCGAGCGGCCGGACCTGACCATCACAATGATCGCGCGCCGCATGGGCTGCTCGGTGCGCTATGTTTACCGCGCGTTCGAGGTCGAGTGCCTGACGCCTTCGGACTATATCTGGAATTTGCGTCTGCAGAAGGCTGCCGCACAGCTGCGCGAAGCCGGAGGCTATGCCGGCGAAATATCTGAAATCGCTTTTGCACTCGGCTTTTCATCCAGCGCGCATTTTTCCAGGGCCTTCCGCAATCGCTTCGGCGTTTCGCCGTCGCAATGGCGTCGGGCTGGGATCGCATAGAGAGGCGACCCGGCCTGGAGCTGGGCCGCCTCGACCGATTAACGCATCGATTCAGCCACCCGAAGTGTGTCGGTGAACTGCTCGAACCGACGGATCTTATCCTGTGCTACGCCCCAGACGTGTACGACGCGGGCTTTGAAAGATTTGCCCGTCTGCTTATTCGTGGCGGTATATTCGCCGACAGCGACCACGTCGTCGCCGGCATTGAGTAGGCGTTCCAGCGTGAAGGTGTATCCGTCAAATGACTGGCCGAGTGCCTGAAAGACATTCTTGAAGATTTCCTGCGGGCCGACATAGGTGCCGGCGCAGGGGAAACCATCCATCTCGGTCCAGCGGCAATCGGGTGCGATGTCGGCGAGCATGCCATCCATGTCGCGGCGGAGGTTGGCGTCGTAATGCGCCTTCACGATATCGAAAGCTGTTCGCATAGTGCCATCCTTCACACTGGTTCCTGGCCGGGCAGGTAATAGGTCATCGAGGCCTTGCGGATGAAAGCGCCGGCCGGGCTGTTCTGGATGCGTCCGTCACCGGTGATGCCCAGGAATTTGCCCGTCGAGCGCATGTCGTTGAAATTGTAGAAGAATGTCGATGCGACCGCGATCTTGAATTCGCGGAAGGTGAAGATGTAGTGGTTTTCGTCGAACTTGTAGGTGGTGGTCAGGTCGACGTCGCCATGGCCGCGCTGAACGCCGACGAGGCATTGCCAGGCATAGCGCTGCGACGACAGATAGGTGTGCTCGTAAACGTGGTTCGGGCTGTAGGTGAAATGTGCTCTGAGCCCGATCAGGTCGCGGCTTTCCGCCGGAGCCTGGCCGCTGACAACACCGCCCTCGATGATGCCGGGACGGAAGATCTGTGCCACCTGTGGCTCACCGTCCGAATCTTTCAGCTCGCGAACGATCGAGTAGATCGACAGGGCGCGACGCGTCTCAACGTTGAGGATCAGCGTTTCCGCTTCCTTGGAACGTCCGGCAAAGACAACCTCGACGAAATAAGTATTCGGCGCGACTTCGATCACTTCGGCCTTGTCGGTGGCGCTGTCCTTGCCATCGGACCATTTGACGTCCTCCTTGCCGAAGGCAAGCTCCAGTTTGTGGCCATCATCAAAGGCAACCTTGTGAGACGAGCCGGCAAGAGCATCCGTCGCCGGCAGGCGGTTTGTGTCGATGCCATAGGCGAATTGGTCGTAAGTTTTCCAATCCTTTGGATTCTGGTTCATCGCTATTTCCTCCCCCTTATTCCACAAATGCCAGCGTCGGCAGATCGACCGTGCCGGCGCCGCCGTCGACGGTCAGGACCGCGCCGTTGATCATTGAAGCTTCGCCCGAGGCGAGGAAGCAGACGGCGTTGGCGACGTCTTCGGCGGTTGCCGGCCGGCCAAGCGGCACGTCCTTGGTGACGAGCGCGTAGGCTTCCTCGATGCTGTTCAGCTTGTATTTCTCGACGATGAACTCCATCTGCTCGTCGGCCATGGCCGTCGTTACCCAGCCGGGGCAGACGGTGTTGGTGCGCACGCCCTTGCGGCCGTAGTCGCGCGCCAGCGATTTCGCGAGGCCGATACAGCCGTGCTTCATGGTGACGTAGCCCGCGGCATCCGGCCCGGCAAAGAGGCCGGCGATCGAGGCGAGAACGACGATGTTGCCCTTGCTCCTGATGAGATGGGGCAGGGATTCGCGTGCGCTGACGAATGCGGTATTGAGGTTGAGACGAACGGCAAGATCCCATGTCTCGTCCGACATGCTGACAGTCGGTCCGACTCCGTGGCCACCGGCATTGGCGATCAGGATGTCGAGGCCGCCATAGGTCTCGACGACTTTCTCCACGGCAGCCTTCATCGCGGCGCCATCGGCAGCGTCGGCTGCGACGACAGTCGCGCCGATCTCTTCGGCAACGCTTCTAAGCGGCTCGGGACGGCGCCCAACGAGCGCGACATTGCCGCCTTCCTGGCGGATGCGGCGCGCGACCGCTGCGCCGATACCCGTGCCACCACCCGTAATCAGGGCCGTCTTGTTCTTGAAACGCATGTTTCCTCCTCTTGGATTTCTTGAGCATCATGGCCGATGCGTTCGCGGGCGTCGCGTCCAGCTGTGCAGTCCGTTTTGACTGAGCGTGCACAACGCGTCCGATCACATGGCTCCTCCGCCGTGTGATTGACAGACGCCCCTCGCTGGTCTGCGATAGGCGTCCGAGGCGATCAGTAAACTTTCGCGTCTGCCGGCGGCTTGGCGGCCTCCGCCTTCTTGAAATCGTCCAGGAGCTTGGTCGTGGCATTGGCAAGCAAAGTGACGTCGTTGCCAATGGCGACAAAGGTCGCGCCAAGTTCGAGATAGCGCTTCGCAAGCGAGAGATCGCCAATCAGGATGCCAGCCGCTTTGCCATGGGCCTGAATTTTCGCCAGCGCCTTTTCGACCTCCGCCTGCACCTCGGGTGCGCCCGGCTTGCCGAGATAGCCCATGTCGGCAGCGAGATCGGCGGGGCCGATAAAGATGCCGTCGACGCCATCCGTCGAGGCTATGGCATCGAGCGCTTCAAGTCCGGCGCGGCCTTCCACCTGCAGGAGCAGGCAAATCTCGTCATTGGCTGTCGGCAGGTAGTCGGGAATGCGGTTGAAGGCGGAGGCGCGGGCAAGGGCCGCACCGACGCCGCGCACGCCATGCGGCGGATATCTGACAGCCTTGACCATGGTCTCGGCCATTTCCCTGCTATCGACCATCGGGATGAGCAGGGTCTGGGCGCCGATATCGAGCATCTGCTTGATGATCCAGGTCTCGCCGATCGGCGGACGGATCACCGCATGGCTTGTCGTCCCCTTCATCGCCTGCAATTGCGAGACGAGAAGCGGTATGTCGTTCGGCGCATGTTCGGCATCGAGCAGCAGCCAATCGTAACCGGCGCCGGCGGAGATTTCGACCGTGTAGGCATTGGCGAGGGCCTGCCAGAGGCCGATCTGCGCCCGCCCTTCCTTCAATGCCTGTTTAAAAAGGTTCTTGGGCGCAGGCATGTCTTACTCCTTCATGCAAAGAACAGGCTGACCGATCCGTAAGGACCGAAATCGGCAGTGATCGTATCGCCGTGCCGCGCCTCGATCGGGCGGATGAATGACCCGGCAAGAACGATCTGACCGGCTTCAATACCGTCGCCATATTGCGACAGGCGATTGGCAAGCCAGGCGATGCCGCGTGCGGGCTGGTTGAGCACGCCGGCGCCAAGGCCGGTTTCCTCGACCTCGGCGTTGCGGCTGACGATCGCCCCCATCCAGCGCATGTCGATCTGGTCGGGCCGCACGGCGCGGCCGCCGGTGACGATGCCGGCATTGGCGGCATTGTCGGAGATGGTATCGACGATGGTGCGCGCCTTCTTCGTGTCGGGATCGACGCGAAGGATGCGCGTGTCGAGGATTTCGAGGGCGGGTGTCACATAGTCGGTGGCATTCAGCACATCGAAGATCGAGACGTTCGGTCCCTTGAGCGGCGCCTTCATGACGAAAGCGATCTCGGCCTCGATGCGCGGCTGAATGAAGCGGTCGGCCGGCACGGTGGCGCCATCCTCGAAGACCATGTCGTCGAAGAGCACGCCGGAATCCGGAATGTTGATGTTGAGGGCGTATTGCATCGCCTTCGACGTCAGTCCGATTTTCCAGCCGATCGGCTTGCGGCCTGCCGCGATCTTCTTTTTGACCCAGGCGCTCTGGACGGCATAGGAATCGTCCATCGTCATCTGGGGATGCTTGAGCGAGAGGAGCCCGGTCTGGACACGCGTCCGCTCCGCCTGATCAAGGCTTTCGGCCGCAGCCTGGATTTCGTCATGCGACAGCATCAGCGCACCTCGTCGGCGATGGTGTTTTTGAGGATGCCGAGGCCATCGGCCTCGACTTCGACGACATCGCCTGGCTTCAGCCAGATCGGC
The DNA here is from genome assembly GCF_050577975.1 of Rhizobium sp. BR 315. Lineage (NCBI taxonomy): Bacteria > Pseudomonadati > Pseudomonadota > Alphaproteobacteria > Hyphomicrobiales > Rhizobiaceae > Rhizobium > Rhizobium sp. BR 315. The sequence continues at coordinate 124,913 of NZ_JARWKZ010000007.1, forward strand.
GGATCGAAGCGGGCGCCGGCGCCTGTTGGCGTGCCCGTGACGATGAGGTCGCCGGGAACGAGCGTGGTGAAGGTGGAGACGTAGTTGATGATCTTGCGGAAGGAGAAGATCATCCGGCTGGTGCGGTCGCTCTGTCGCACTTCGCCGTTGACGCGGGTCGTGAGCGCAATGTCTTCGAGCTGTGCTGGATCGGTGAACGGGATCAGCCAGGGGCCGATCGAGCCAGTATTGTCGAAGTTCTTGCCCTGGGTGACGTTGAACTTCGCGTGACGTACCCAGTCGCGGATCGTGCCCTCGTTGCAGAGCGACAGGGCCGCGATATGGGAGAAGGCGTCGGCTTCGGCGATCCGGCGGCCAGCCTTGCCGATGACGATGACGATCTCGCCTTCGTAGTCGAGCTGCGGGCTTTCCGGCGGCCTGATCAGCGGCTGGTCATGCCCGGTGAACGAACGTGGAAAGCGGATGAAGAGAGAGGGGTTGGAAGGGGCAGCCTGCCCATCCTTGTACTCCTCGTTGCGGTCGGGGAAGTTGACCCCGACGCAAATGATCTTTTCCGGCGACGGAATGGGAATTTCGAAGCGGATGTCGTCGAGCGCGAAATCCGGCTTCAACGTCTTGGCTTCCTCCGCGAGCTGAACGAGGCGACCGGCCTCGATCACTTCGCGCAAAGTCGGCCATGTCGCGCTGTGGCGGGCGGAGAGGTCGACGACACCGCCGTCGACCGCAAGCCCGTAACCATGACGGCCGTTTCTCGAAAAGGACAGGAATCTTGGATGGGTCATGCTTTCATGGCCTTGGTTTTTGACCTCAGACGACGCCGCCGAGGCAGACATACTTGATTTCGGTGAATTCCTCGATGCCGTAGCGCGAACCCTCACGGCCGAGGCCGGAGAGCTTGACGCCACCGAAGGGTGCTTCGGCCGTCGAGATCAGGCCGGTATTGACGCCGACCATGCCGTATTCCAGGGCTTCCGCAACGCGGAAAACGCGGGCGAGGTCCTTGGCATAGAAGTAGGAGGCAAGACCGAATTCGGTGTCGTTGGCCTGAACGATGACATCGGCCTCATCCTTGAAGCGGAAGAGGGGAGCCACCGGTCCGAAGGTCTCTTCTTTGGCAACGGCCATTGAGGGAGTGACATCGGCAAGCACCGTCGCCTCATAGAAGCGTCCGCCGAGCTGGTGGCGATGACCGCCGGTAACGACGCGGCCGCCCTTGGAGACGGCATCGGCGACATGCTCTTCGACCTTGTTGAGAGCCGCCTCGTCGATCAGCGGGCCGAGGTTGATGCCTTCGTCGAAACCGTTGCCGGTCTTGAGCGAGCCGACCGCCTTGGAGAGCTTCTCGGCAAAGGCATCATAGACGCCGTCCTGCACATAGAGGCGGTTGGCGCAGACGCAGGTCTGGCCGTTGTTGCGGAACTTGGCGATCAGTGCGCCTTCGACAGCCGCATCGAGATCGGCATCGTCAAACACGATGAACGGCGCATTGCCGCCGAGCTCCAGCCCGAGCTTCTTGATGGTCGGCGCGCTCTGCTTGTAGAGTTCGGCGCCGACTTCGGTCGAGCCGGTGAAGGTCAGCTTGCGCACGACCGGGCTTGCGGTCATCTCGCCGCCGATGGCGCGGGCCGAGCCTGTGATCACGCTGAACAGGCCCTTGGGCAGGCCGGCGCGTTCGGCAAGAATGGCGATGGCGATCGCCGAGAACGGTGTCTGCGAGGCAGGCTTCAGCACCATGGCGCAACCGGCAGCAAAGGCAGGCCCGGCTTTGCGGGTGATCATCGCATTCGGGAAATTCCAGGGGGTGATCGCCGCGACGACACCGATCGGCTGCTTCATGACCAGAATGCGCTTGTCCTTCTGGTGGCCGGGGATGATGTCGCCGTAAACGCGACGGGCCTCTTCGGCAAACCATTCGATGAAGCTTGCGCCATAGGCGATCTCGCCCTTGGCTTCGGCAAGCGGCTTGCCCTGTTCGGCCGTCAGGATGCGTCCGAGATCATCCTGGTTTTCCATCATCAGCTCGAACCAGCGCCGCAGGATGCCGGAACGTTCCTTGGCGGTGCGGGCGGCCCATTCCTTCTGGGTCGCCTCGGCTGCGGCAATCGCTTTCTTGGTCTCGGCAGCACCCAGATTGGGAACCAGGCCGATGATCTCGCCTGTTGCCGGATTGTCGACCTTGATTGCATTGGATGGATCGGCTTCAATCCACTCGCCGCCGACCAGTGCAGCCTGCCGGAACAGCGTTGCGTCCTTCAATTTCATGACTATCTCCTCGCCTGGATAACGTTGAAAAGAGCGCGCACTTTCGCCCACTCTCAAGGGTAACGCTTAAGGCGCGATAATCGGCTGTGCCTTCAGTTCCGGTTCCGCGACTACTGCGCCAGCGAACAGGCTACCATGTTCGAACCAGGATTTGGGAGCGGGCGCGCCCCAAAGAGTCTGACGCTGCGGATCCTTGAGGTCCCATTTTATCGGCTCCAGATCTGGATCGACGGTCTGGTAGTCCGAGCAGTAAATCTCGATGCGATGGCCATCCGGATCGAGGATATAGAGGAAGAAGGCGTTGGAGATGCCGTGGCGGCCCGGGCCACGCTCGATATTCGAAACCCAGCCGGTGGTCGCCATCAGGTCGAGCAGGTCGATGATGTTGAGCGGCGTCGGCACCCAGAAGGCGGTGTGGTGCAGGCGCGGGCCGCGACCGTTGGTGAAGGCGATGTCGTGGACGCCGCCCTTGCGGTGCGTCCACGCTGCCCAGAGGCGCCCGGTTTCTTCGTCCGCCGTATATTCGGTCACGCGGAAGCCGAGTTCGTTATAGAAAGCAACGCTTTCGTCGACATTGGTCGAGAAGCAGTTGAAGTGGTCGATGCGCAGCGGCTTGACGCCCTTGTAAAGCGCGTATTTCTGATGGATCGGCGGCAGGCGATCCATCTTCGAATAGAATTCAAGGGGTATGCCATGCGGGTCGCGGGTGCGGAAGGTCCGTGCCTGATAGGGGCGCTCGACCCATTCCACCGGCAGGTCCTTGCCCTTGAAGAAATGCGCCGCCTTGTCGAGATCCTCATCGTCGAAAACCTTGAAGCCGAGATCGCGGGCCTCGGCCTTGTCGGATTTCTTCAGCACGATGCAGTGATGGCCGCGCTCTTCCAGCGCCCGCAGATAGATCGTGTCGGCCGTCTCGTCCGTCACCTGCAGGCCGAGCGTGTCGACATAGAAGGCGCGGGACTTGGCAAGATCGGTGACGCCGAATTCGACATGGCTGAGGCGCACGATGTTGAAGGGCGGATAGAGATTGGGTTTCGGCAGGGGCATTTGTTCCTCCTCTTTATGCGTGCGGTCGGCTTAGCCGCCGAGTTTCTGGATTGCGTGCGGCTTGGTGGCGAAGGCGACGTTCTTGGTTTCCATGTAGAAATCGAAGGACCAGTCGCCGCCGTCGCGGCCGATGCCGGAATTCTTGACCCCACCGAAAGGGGTCGGCAGATGGCGCAGGTTTTCCGAATTCACCCAGATCATCCCGGCTTCGAGATGATCGGTGAAACGGAATGCGCGGGTGACGTCGGAGGTCCAGAGATAGCCGGTCAGGCCGTACTGGACATCGTTGGCGAGGGCGAGCGCATCGGCTTCGTCCTTGAAGGGAATGGCTGTTAGTACCGGCCCGAAGATTTCTTCCTGGGCGATGCGCATCTTGTTGTTGGCGCCGGTAAAGAGGGTCGGGGAGACATAGCAACCGCCGCCCGGGCCATTGACCTTCTCGCCGCCGGCGGCAAGCGTTGCACCCTCGGACCTGCCGATCTGGATATATTCCAGCACCTTCTTCTCGTGCACGGGATGGACGAGCGGGCCGACGACCGTTTCCGGATCCAGCGGATGGCCAACCTTGATGCGCTTGGCCTTCTCGGCGACGATCGCGGTGAACTTGTCGTAGACGCTTTCCTCGACCAGCAGGCGCGAGGAGGAGGTGCAGCGTTCGCCATTCAGCGAGTAGATCATGAAGACGGCAGCATCGGCCGCGCGCTCAAGATCGGCATCGGCAAAGACGACGACCGGGTTCTTGCCGCCAAGTTCGAAATGCACGCGCTTCAGCGTGTCGGCGCCTTGCTTCATGATCATCGAACCGGTGCGGCTTTCGCCAACGAAGCCGATGGCCTTGATCAAAGGATGTTCCGTCAGTGCACGGCCGGCATCCTCACCGAAGCCGTTGACGAGATTCCATACGCCCTTCGGCAGGCCGGCTTCCTCGGCGATTTCCACCAGCAGCCGCGCCGTCAGCGGCGAGAATTCGGCCGGCTTGTGGACGATGGTGCATCCGGCGGCAAGTGCCGGCGCGATCTTCCAGGTCGACAGCATGAAAGGCGTGTTCCAGGGCGTGATGATCCCGACCGGGCCGATCGGAACGCGTGTCGTCACGTTCACCTGGCCTTCGGCGCGCAGCGTCTTGCCGTCGCGGGCTTCGGGGGCCCGGTCGGCGAAGAAGCGAAAGTTCTCGGCGCCGCGCAATGCGGCCTTGGCCATGAATTTCAGCGACTGTCCGGTGTCCATGCATTCGACGAAGGCGATCTCTTCGGCGCGTGCGACGATCGCGTCGGCTATCCTGTGCAGAAGCTTCTTGCGTGCGTCGCCGGGCATGGCAGCCCATTCGGCGAAAGCGGCCTTTGCAGCCTTGGCGGCGCGATCGATATCGGTCGCCTTGCCACGGGCAACAGTGGCCAGCGGCTTCAGATCGACCGGCGAAATGGTCTCGAAGGTCGAACCGTCGTCGGCAGGGACATCCTCGCCGTTGATGCGGTTGAGAACACCGCGTTCCTTGAACCGGGCCAGAAAGCTTTCGGCCTTTGCGATGTTTTCCTGCAATTTGGACATCGTCTATTTCCTTGATGTTATGTCGTCCCGTCGGGCGGGCGTGGTCACTTGCCGCGAAGCCGCGGATGGATGGCGTTCTTCTTCCAGCTGAGTTCCGCATCGATCTCGCGAATTTCCAGCGAGAGCGCGAAATGCGGCGTCTCGAAGAGGGGGCTTAGAACCTCGGTTGCTGCCGCAAAGATCGCTTCGCCGGTGCGCTTCTTTTCGTCAGCCGTGCGACCCTTGCCGATGCGGAAATTCAGATCGACGAAGGCGTTCTCTGGCAGCTTGTCTGCGATTGCGTAGTGATCGGCGCGGAAGGCCCGAACACGCACGGCGCCGGTCTCGAAAAGGCCGGTTTCCAGCACGGTCTTCAGCAGTCGTTCGCAAAGCGCGCCGATATCAGCGCGGCCTTCCAGATTGGCCGAATACTCGATGGCGAGATGTGGCATGCGTCCTCCCGATCCCTTAGTTACTTAACACGTTAATAAATTTCCGAGAGAAGTCAAGCGATGCTGCTCAGCTTTCTTGCCATCTCCAGACTTTCGTTGACGTAGCGAGCCAGGCGCGGGGCGGCGTTCGGAATTTCGGGCCGCTCGGCCAGCCATCCGATGTAGGAGAGGCTGCGCAGAACCATGAAGAGCGGCAGGAATTCCAGCGTGGCGTCGGTAAGCTCACGCTGGCTTCGATAGCCTGAAATCAGCGCCTTTTCGATTTCCGGATAGGCAGGTTCGTTGCGGTTCTTCAACAAGGTCGTTGCAAGATCGAAAAGACGGAAGCCATATCCGGCATCGTCGAAATCGATGAAGGCGACATCGCTTTCGTTGTCCGTGAGGAAGATGTTCTCGCGCACGAGATCAGCATGGATCAACCCATAGTCGAGGCCGCGCTCCCGCACCTTTTCAAGCGCCTGGCGCAGCTGGCCCCGCAATGCCGTCAGCGCCGCGGCGTCGCCGTGCGAGAGGCCCGGGCAATCCCAGAATCGCCCCCACAGCGGCTTTTCGCCAACGAGGCCCTCTACATCCCATGCCGGGCGGCGAAACCGCTCCGGCGGCGCCCAGGCATCGGCGAGATTATGCATGGCCGCCATCGAGCTACCGACGCGGAAGAAGATTTCCACCTGCTTCTCGGCCGATTGCGATAGCGGTGTGCCGCTCTGGCCGAGCGGCGCCCCGTCGATCCAGCTAACGATATCGGCGTGCTGCTCGGAAAATTGCCGGTTGGCCGGGAGCCGAACAAGGCTTTGCCTGTCGCTTGTGGGAATAGGGCTCGGCACGTTGAGGTCGCCGAGCCGGAGTGCGGCCATCAGATGCAGTTCCGAGCGCAGGCTCGTCTCGTCGTGATAGCCCGGACGATGCAGCCGCAGGGCGGCATACTGTCCGTCGTCGAGAGTGATGCGAAAGACGGCATTCTCCCGATATTTCATCAGTACCGGTTCGTGAGCCTGAACCGCCCAATGGTTGAGCGCCTCTAGCGCTCGCTTCTGCAGGGCATCCCGTATGGCCTGCGGCAATTCGTCAGCCATATCAGCCTCACAAGCCCGACAGCACGTCGTCGAAAATCGACAGCATGAAATCGGCATTCTCTGTGGTGAAGGGCATGGGCGGCCGGATTTTGGTCGCGCATTGATGAATGCCGATTTTGCCCATCAGCACCCCGCGCTCGCGCATTTCATTGACGATCCGGGTTGCCTGTGTCGGCGCGGGTTCCTTGGTCGCGCGGTCGAGTACGAATTCCGTCCCCATGAAGAGGCCGCTTCCGCGCACGTCGCCGATGATCGAATGCTTTTGCGCGAGCTTCTGGAAGGCAACGCGCGTGTATTCGCCGACCTTGCGGGCGTTTTCGATGAGGTTCTCATCTTCGATAACGTCCAGAACCGCCATCGCTGCCGCGCAGGAGACTGGATTGCCGCCGAAGGTGTTGAAGTAGCGGAACGCCTTGCGGAAGGCATTCACCGTATCGGCATTGGCAACGACGCCGCCGACCGGATGGCCGTTGGCCATCGGCTTGCCGAGGGTGACGATGTCGGGAACGATGCCGGCGTGTTGATGCCCCCAAATATGTGTGCCAGTGCGACCGAAACCGGGTTGCACCTCGTCGGTAATAACCAGACCGCCCGCCCGCCGTACGGCGGCGACCGTTTTGTCCAGGAAGCCCGGCGGCAGATCCGGGAAACCTTCGTTGGCGAAGAACGGATCGATGATGATGGCGGAAAAGCCGTGCGGGCTGTCCTGAAGTGAGGCGATCGCCTTCTCGACCTCTGCTGCGAAAGCTGTAGCAAAGGCGTCGCCGCCTTCGCCACCGAGCGGACGATAGCTGTCCGGTGCGGGTACATGCCGGACATGGCCACCGAAACCTCCGACCGGCGGCATGCGCGTCGACAATTGCGACACGGCGGTCGTATTGCCGTGGTAGGTGTGGTTGGTAGCGATGACGCCGGTCTTGCCGGTCATTGCCTGCGCCATGCGCAGCGCTACGTCGTTGGCTTCGCTGCCCGTGCAGGTCAGGATCGCGGCATTAAGGCTCTTGTCGAAAGTCGCCGTCAGCCGCTCGACATAGTTGAGAATGCCCTCGTGCAGATAGCGCGTGTGCGTGTTCAGCGTCGACGCCTGGCGCGTGATGGCCTCGACCACGCGCGGGTGGCAATGGCCGACATGTGGCACATTGTTGTAGCAATCGAGATACTTTCTCCCGTCGGCGTCCCAGAGCCAGACGCCTTCGCCGCGCACCAGATGGACCGGATCCTCATAGAAGAGCGACATGTTCCGGCCGAGAAGCCGCTCGCGCCGCGCGATGAGGACTGCGTTGTCGGACATGATCAGGCTCCCGCTGCAGAGAGGCCGGCATCGAGCGCGGTCAGGATGGTCTGGACATCCGCGGCCGTCACGATCAGCGGCGGCGACATGATGACATTGGCGCCGGAGGTGCGGACCATCACGCCGGCATCGTAAGTGGCATCATGGACCTTCTGGACGACGTCCTTGGCGGCCGCACTCTTCTTCGCACGGTCGCTGACGAGCTCGAGAGCGCACATCAGGCCCTTGCCGCGCACATCGCCGATCAGTTCATGCTTGTTCTGCAACGCCTTCAGGCCGGCCAGGAGCTCTTCGCCGCGGGCAGCGGCATTGAAAGCCACGTCGAGCCGCTTGGTTTCCTTCAAGGTAGCCAGCGCTGCGGCGGCGCCGACCGGGTGGCCGGAATAGGTGTAGCCATGGCCGATATTGCCGACCGAGTTCTTGTTGCTTTCGAAGACCTCGGCGACCTTGTCGGAGATCATGACGGCACCGAAGGGGAAATAGCCGTTGGTGATCGCCTTTGCCGTCGACATCATGTCCGGCTTGACGCCCCAGAGACGCGATCCGGTCCAGGCGCCGGTGCGGCCGAAAGCCGTGATGACCTCGTCGGCGATCAGCAGGATGCCATGGCGGTCGCAGATTTCGCGCATCAGCGGCAGGAAGGTTTCGTGCGGGACGATGACGCCGCCTGCGCCGAGCACCGGCTCGACGATCAGGGCCGCGATGGTGTCGGCACCCTGGAAGGCGATTTCATCCTCGAACAGCCTGCCGATCGCCGCTGCGATCTCTGCGCCATCGGTGATATTGAATGGGTTGCGATAGGGGAAGGGCGCGGGCAGGTGGATGACGCCCTGAAGCAGCGGCTCGTAGTTGCGGCGGAAATTCTGATTGCCGTTGACGGAGGCCCCGCCGAAATGCGTGCCGTGATAACCCTTCTTCAGCGCGACGAACTTGGTGCGCTCGGGCTGGCCGTTGACCTTATGGTACTGGCGCGCCAGCCGCAGGCAGGTCTCGACCGAATCCGAACCACCCGAGGTGAAGAAGGAACGGCTCAGACCGTCCGGCTTGAACCATTCGGCGAGTTCGTAGGAGAGCTCGATCAGCGGCGAGTTCGTCGTGCCGCGGAAGGTTGAGTAATAGGGCAGTTCGTCGAGCTGGTCGCGGATAGCCTTCTTCACCGGCTCGCAGGAGTAGCCGAGATTGACGTTCCAGAGACCGCCGACCGCATCGAGCACCTTCTTGCCCTGAATGTCGACGATCTCGACGCCTTCTCCGGCATTGACGATGCGCGGCGGATGCGCCTGCATTTCGGCCGGGTGAGCCATTGGGTGCCACAGGTGGCGGGCGTTGTTTTCAATGATGAAATTGGTTTCGCGCATGTCAAATTCCTCTTGGTTCAGAGTCCCAGCATCGCAAGTGCTTGGGCATAGCTTTCGGCGGGGCGGGTAACGTCGAAATGCACGTGAGGCAGTTTCACGGCTTCGGCGCCCTCGATGTTTTTCTTCTGGTCGTCGACGAAGACGCAGGCCTCGCGTGGCAGATCGAGCTCAGCAAGCACAAGCTCGTAGGAGCGGGGATCGGGCTTGAGGACCTTCGTGTAGGTGGCGTCGACGATGACATCGAAAAGGTCGATCAGCGGGAAACGCTCGCGAAACTCGACACCGTAGAAAAGATCCAGCTCGTTCGACAGGATCGCCAGCTTGAGCCCGGCTTCCTTGGCCCTTAGGATGGCATCGCGCGCTTCCGGGCGCAGCACCAGCTCGGGCTCGGCACCGCGTGCACGGCGCACGAATGTCTGCATGTCGGTCCAGGTCTCGCCGACCATTTTGCCGACTTCTCCGGCCCGCGTCAGCCAATAGTCGCGTTCGGTGATCTCGCGGTTCTGCATCGACACCCAGAGCGGATCCGTGGCTGTGTCAAACGGTCCGAGCCATGTCAGCGACCCCTTTGGAAGGCCGAGCGTACGTTCGGTAATATCGTGCGTCTCGAACAGCGTACGAGTGACGACGCCGCCGAAATCGAGGATAAGAGCGCGTTCCGATGTCATGGTCTTCCTTCCGGAATGACGCCTTCAGCTACCCATTGGTCGAAGACGGCGAGAGCGGCCGCTGAAAAAGCTGGAGAATTAATGTGGGCATCGACCTCTTCCAGGGCGACGGAAGGTGGCACGGCACGGCGCATTTCCTCCACGAAGGCGGCAAGCCCCTCCGGATCGTGCAGCGGTTCGTTCGGCTTGTCCCATTCCTGAATCCCTTCGGTCGGCAGCAGGAAGGCGACCTTCGCATCGGCGCTTGCGAGCTTGCGTCCGATCAGCCGGGCGACTTCCCGCCGCCCTTCGGGCGATGTCGTCACCGATCCGATCAACCGGTTATGCGCGTGATAGGGGCGCTCGGCGAAGATCTCCGGCAAGGGTCGCCATGCCTGAAGATCGACCATGTCGACGGCGCCGGGTGCGACGATCTGCGGAATGCCGGCGCGTCCGGCATTTTCGAGCCGGTCCGGTCCCGAGGTAACCACGGTGTCGTAGTGATGATTGCTGACTTCCTGAATGCAGAAGTCGAAGACGGCGGCAAAGCCCCCTTGCGAAGCGATCGCTTCGTAGGCCCGCCCGCCCATGCCGGTGGAATGGAACACGGCAACGTCATAGCCGCGCTTTTCCAGCTCGGGCCGCAGATGCTTCATATATTTCAGGCAGGACGAACCGAGCGAGGTCATGCCGATGAGCGGACGCTTGCGATCGGACTTGGTTCCATGCTTCGCCGCCCCAACGACGGCGCCGCAGGCCTGCGACAGGACCGAGCTGCAGATGCTGTTGAGGCCGTAAAGACCGCCGGCCCAGAGAATCATCATCAGGTCGGGCGCTATGCGTTCGGGCGGAATGAGGTGGGAATAGGCGATGGTCGAAACCACGAATTTCGGCACACCGAGCGGCAGGATGGCAGCGACGTCGAGCGCCAAATCGGTTCCCATGGAGCCGCCAAGGACGATGACCCCATCGACCAGCCCGTCATCGTAGAGACGTTTCGTCAGTGCGGCGGCACCCTTTGCCATGCCGGCCATGGCGCTGTTTTCATCGCCGCTTTCGGCGATCGCCTCAATCGTGGTCCCGGCGGCTTTTGCGATATCATGTCTGGAGTAATCTGGGACATAGGGCGGATCGCCGAGAATGCTGACATCGACCATGACCGGCTTGCCGCCAGCGTCCTCGATGACGGATGCCATGAATTGCAGTTCGTCGGATTTGGTGTCACCGGTTCCGATGACGAGAATTCTTGGCGAGGGAGCCGTTGGGCTCATCAATCTGTCCTCCTCATTTTGCAATGGTTCCCATGGGTCTTTCCGACCCGTAATATTTTTCTGAGATCGCATTGGCCGCGGCGACGGCCTGTGCGCCGAATTCGTGGATGGCAGCATTCGTGGTGCGCGAGAGCGGAGCGGCAATCGCCACACAGCCGATCGGATGGCCGCTCGGCGTGCGCACCGGCGCGGCCGTGCTGATAACGCCAGCCTCAAGGCCCTGATGACTGATGGAAAAGCCGCGTGCTGCCGTCTCTTTAAGCATGGCGCGCACTAGCTGCGGATCGGTGACGGTGTGGTCGGTAAATTTCTCGAGCGGCTTCTTTAGAGCTTCATCGATTCTTGTCTGCGGGCAGAAGGCCAGGAAAGCGACGCCGGACGCCGTGGCATGGAAGGGCAGGAGGCTGCCGACATCGACGATGATGCGGTGCGCGCGTGGCGAATCTTCCACGTGAATGGTCGAGAGCTGCCCACCTGAGAATTCAGAGAGATGCACGGTCTCGGTCGATGATTCGGCGAGCGTTTTGATGAAGGGAATGGCAATGCGCAGAAACGGGAAACGCGCTTCCCGGATGCGGGCGAGGCGAACCGGCGCCGATCCGATCCGATATCGGCGCGTATCTGGATCCTGCTCGACGAAACCGTGTTTCTCCAGCTCGACCAGAAAACGTCGTGCTGTTGCCTTGTCGAGCGCGCACAGGTTGGCGATGTCTGTCAGACCCGCCTCCTTATCCAGCCGTGACAGGGTATCCAGCAATGAAAGCGCCTTTCCGATCGTGCTCATCGTTCCTCCTCTTGGGTTGGTCAGCGTCTGTTTTGTGCGTCCAGCCGGAGCTTGCGTCAAATCAGCTCGTTGACCTTGCGCCGCAGCACGGTAGCGGCGACCCAAGATACTTAACATGCGAAATAACTTGACAGAGGCCGGGAATGTTTGCAAGTCTATATTTGAAGCTGAGGTTCAAATAATGAACCATAAGCGCTGATGGCGGCAAAATCAACAAAAGCTCAAGCCCCCGCTCGTCAGTCCGGTTCTGATGGAGGTCGTTTGCGGGAAATCGCAGCGACGATCGGATGCTCTCAACAAGGGGAACGAACGCAGATGAACACGCAAAATTCGCAAGGTGCGGCTGAGAATCAGCTGCGCAAAAACAGTCTCGGCGTCGGCGCCGTGACCTTCCTGGTCGTCTCGGCCGCAGCACCGCTAACGGCGGTTGCCGGTGGCGTGCCGCTATCGATGATGCTCGGCAACGGGCCTGGCATTCCGCTGACCTTTCTATTGGTGACGGGCATTTTGCTGCTTTTTGCGGTCGGCTATGTGGCCATGGCCCGCCATATCCGCAACGCCGGTGCTTTCTATGCCTATACGGCCCGGGGCCTCGGCGGTCTCATGGGCGGCGCCGCCGCTCTGATCGCCATTCTCGCCTATAACGCCATGCAGATCGGCGTTCTCGGGCTTTTCGGCGCGGCGACCAAGGGCTTCTTTGCCGAACAGCTTGGCCTGGACCTTCCCTGGTGGGTCTGGAGCTATATCGGCATCGCCTTCGTTGCCGTCTTCGGCTATCGCCGTGTCGACCTTTCTGCGAAGGTACTGACGGTGCTCGTCATTCTCGAATATCTCGTCGTCCTCGTCATCGATGGCGCGATCTTCGTCAAGGGCGGCGATGCCGGCCTTTCTGCCGCACCCTTCACGCCAACCGCCTTCTGGAGCGGAACGCCGGCAATCGGCCTCCTGTTCTGCTTTGCCGCCTTCATCGGTTTCGAAGCGACGACCATCTACAGCGAAGAAGCACGCGAGCCGCACAAGACCGTACCGCGCGCGACCTATATCTCGGTGCTGATCATCGGGCTCTTCTATATGCTGACCTCCTGGCTGATGGTGGCCGGGGCTGGCGTCGAGAAGCTCGTCCCCACCTTGCAGGGTCTTGCCGATCCGACTACGTTCCTCTTCGGACTTGCCGAGCGCTATGTCGGCCACTGGATCACCATCGTGATGAGTGTTCTCTTCATCACCAGCCTATTTGCCGGCATCCTCGCCTTCCACAATGGCGTCGCGCGCTACATGTATGTCGCCGGTCGCGAAGGCCTGCTGCCGAAATCGGTCGGCGTCACGCACCCGGTTTTCCAGAGCCCGCATGTCGGCTCGATCATTCAAACCGTTATTGCCGTGCTCGTCGTGGCGCTCTTTGCTGCGACCGGTCAAGATCCCGTGCTGGGGCTCTTCTCTTGGCTGACCAATGTAGCAACGCTGGCGATCATTCTGCTCATGGCCTTTACCGCCTTCGCAATCGTCATCTTCTTCAGCCGTAATCCTGGGCTTGAAAGCAACATGCTGGCGGTGAAGGTACTGCCGATCCTGACGGGGCTAATTCTTCTGGCGCTTGTCTATTATATCTCGGCGAATTTCGGCGCGATCGCCGGAGCGAATGGCGTGCTTGCCGTTCTGCTGCCGTGCCTCGTTCTGATCGCGGGGGTCATCGGCTTTGCCGCGGCGGCCCGTTTGAGATCGGCGGATGCCGATGGCTTTGCGCGCCTCGGCGCCGGACAGGAAGCCTAGAGCAATTCCAATCGCGGTGGCGGGCAAAACCCGCCACCCTTTTTGTGAGAAAATGAGATGCAGGATAAGATCGATCAGCTTCGGACGGTGTCCGTTTCCCCGCAATCGCTGTTCATCGGTGGCGCTTGGCAGCCGTCGGTTAGCGGCAGTGTCATAGACGTCATCTCGCCGATCGACGGAAAAAGGCTAACCACCATCGCCGACGCTGGCACCGAGGATGTCGATCTCGCCGTTAAGGCTGCCCGTGGTGCCTTCGAAAAGGGTAGCTGGTCGAAAGCGGCTCCCGCCGAGCGAAAAAAGGTTCTGCTGAAGATCGCCGAGCTGATCGAGAAGAATGCACTGGAACTCGCCGTGCTCGGCGTGCGCGACAACGGCACGGAAATCTCCATGGCCTTGAAGGCGGAGCCGGGCAGCGCTGCAGGCACCTTCCGTTACTATGCCGAGGCGATCGACAAGGTCTATGGCGAGATCGCGCCGACCGCAAACAACGTTCTTGGCCTTGTCCACCGCGAGCCAATCGGCGTCGTCGCTGCCATCGTGCCGTGGAACTTTCCGATGATGATCGGCGCCTGGAAGATCGCGCCGGCTCTTGCGGCCGGCAATTCCGTCGTGTTGAAGCCGGCTGAAGGCGCGTCGCTGACGCTGCTGCGGCTTGCCGAGCTTTGCGCCGAGGCGGGACTGCCCGAAGGGGTCTTCAATGTCGTCACCGGCCGCGGTGCCGTCAGCGGCGAGGCTCTCGGCCTGCACATGGATGTCGATGTCCTGGCCTTTACCGGCTCCGGTCCCATCGGGCGGCGGCTTCTGGAATATTCGGCGCGCTCGAATCTGAAGCGCGTCTATCTCGAACTCGGCGGCAAATCCCCGAACATCGTCTTTGCCGATGCGCCGGATCTGGATCAGGCTGCCAAGGTGTCGGCCTACGGCATATTCCGCAATTCCGGCCAGGTTTGTGTCGCCGGCTCCCGCCTGCTCGTCGAGAAATCAATCCACGAGGCATTTTCGGAAAAGGTCGCACGTATCGCCGATGCGATGAAGGTCGGCGATCCCCTGGATCTATCGACAGAAGCAGGCGCGATCTCCAGTGAGATACAGCTGAAGAAAGATCTCGGCTATGTCGGGCAAGCTCTATCCGAAGGCGCCTCCTTGCTCACCGGTGGTTCGCGCATCCTTGAGGAAACCGGCGGCTACTATATGCGGCCAGCCGTGTTTGACGTCACGCCGTCGATGACCTTGGCGCGCGAAGAGGTCTTCGGGCCGATTCTGTCGATCATTCCGTTCGAGACCGAGTCGGAAGCCCTGCGGATTGCCAATGCCACCGAATATGGCCTCGCTTCTGCCGTCTGGACGTCGAACTTGTCGCGTGCTCATCGGATGGTTCGCGGGATCCAGGCTGGCGTCGTGCATGTCAACACCTATGGCGGCGCCGACAACAGCGTGCCGCTGGGTGGCGTCAAGCAGTCGGGCAATGGCCATGACAAGTCGCTGCACGCGCTCGATAAATATGTCGATCTGAAAACGGCATGGATCCAGCTCTGACGCGGTGATCCCAAGCGAAAGACCAGCGCGAAAGTGCGCCGGTTGTCAACGTCTCCGAAGCATAGGCTTTACGAGCGACCGATATCTCGTGGGCGGAATTCTGAGGTTGGTTGCCCTGACGGTACTCACGTCAATATATTTAACGTGTGAACTATGTTGACAAACGCCAAGCCCTGCATCACTCTCAATATTTGAATAAATGGTTCAAATAATGAATCTAAGCGGGAACTTAACATGACGGCTTCGCTCGGCTTTGCCGATCTCATTCTTATCAATGGACGAATTTATACTGTGGAACCGAGCCGGCCCTGGGCCGAGGCTCTCGCCATCAAGAACGGCCACATCCTGGCCGTCGGCAATCGCGCTGACATCGAAGTGCTGAAGGGGCCGGAAACACGCGTTGTCGATCTCGCCGGCAAGATGGCGATGCCGGGTTTCATCGACGTCCACAATCACATCATGATGGGCGGTCAGGCCGAGCTGTTCGAAACCCAGATTCCTGCCGGCGCGTCGATCGAGGCGATCTGCGCTCACGTCCGCAGCCAGGTCGAGATCGTTCCGCAAGGGCAATGGATCGTCGGCAATCAATGGGGCGCCGATATGATTACGGCGATCAACAGCGAGGCTTCGCTCGAGAAGCTGGATGAGGCGAGCCTCGGGCATCCCGTTCTTCTGCGCGACGAGACCATGCACAACCGCTGGGTCAACAGCGAGGCGATGCGGCTTGCCGGCATTTCCAACAACCAGCCCGATCCGCCGCAAGGCTCCTTCGGCCGTGATCCCGTCACCGGCAGGCTGACCGGTTTGCTGGTCGAATCCGCCTCAGGTATCGTCGAGCGGACCGCAGCCGAGGCCTTCACCGAGGAAATGGGCGAGGCTGCTGTGGCCCGCGCCATCGAGGTCGTCAATTCCTACGGCGTGACCGCCTTCCAGGATGCCGCCTCCGTTCTGCCGATCCTCAAGGCACTTAAGAATCTGGATGTAAAGGGCAAGTTGACGGCCTGGGCCGTTACCTCGCTGCCGCTGATCGAGCCGAGCTTCATGTTCGGCCTTTCGGGCGACGCCTTGCTGGCGCTGCGCGACGAGTATCGCACCGAGCATGTGAAGCCGAATTTCACGAAAATCTTTCTGGATGGCGTTCCCGGCGCGCGCACGGCGGCTTTCCATGACGCCTATGTCGCGGATGCCGCACATCCGCATGGCTATCGCGGCGAAGTGTTGGTGAGCTATCCCGATCTCGTCCGCCAAATCGACAAGTCCGAAAAGCTGGGCATGGGGTTGAAGATCCACTGCGCGGGCGACTATTCCGTGACCGAAATGCTCGATGCGGTCGAAGCCGTCCGGCATTTCAACGGCCCGACGGACATCAAGCATCACATCGCTCATGCGAGCTATCTGCGCGACGAGGATATCAGCCGCTTCGCGGCACTCGGCGTCGTCGCCGATCTCTGCCCGATGATCTGGTATCCGACGACCTTCCTGGAAGGTCATAAGGAAGTGATGGGCGAGGAGCGGGCAACGCGTTTCTGGCCGATCGCGAGCATGAAGGCCACCGGCGCATTGCTGGCGGGCGGTTCCGATTGGCCCGTCATTCCGATCCCGGATCCGTGGAACGGGATTGAAGGCATGGTGACGCGGCAGAACCCGTCCGGCGCCTTCCCGGGTGTTTCGCTATGGGCGGAGCAAGCGATCAACCTCGCCTCGGCAATCGAAATCTACACGCTCAATTCGGCAAAGGCGATGCGGCTGGACGGGGAAACCGGCTCGCTTGTCGCCGGCAAGTTCGCAGACATCATCGTGCTTGATCAAAATGTCTTCGAAGTGCCGGCCGATCAAATCGCCGACACCAAGGTGCTCACCACATACTTCGCGGGCGAGCCGGTCTACCAGCGCTAGCTGGCGCGGCGAAGAGGAAACGCCGCAAATTACAAGGAGGGAAGGGAAGAGAATGAAATTGACATCCACACTTATCGCCGTTGGCCTGGCCGTTGCCGGTCTGGCATTTACCGGTTCGTCCGCCTTTGCCGCAGGGCCGACCTGCAAGAGCGGGCCGATCAAGATCGGCGCAGTCTCGACCGTCACCGGCGTAGTCGACTTTTCCGATGCGCCGAAGGCCACCAAGGCCGTCTTCGAGCAACTGAACGATGCCGGCGGCATCAACGGTTGCAAGGTCGACTATTCGCTGGCCGACGACAAGGGCGACCCGCAAGTGGCGGCCCAGGCGGCACGCGACCTGATCGACAACAAGGGCGTTGTGGCTCTTACAGGTGGTGCAAGCCTGCTCGACTGCGCCGTCAATGCCGGTACCTACAACCGCAACGATGTGCTCGCGGTTCAGGGCGTGGGTGTCGATCCACTCTGCTTCAATGCGCCGAGCATTTCTCCCGTCAATGTCGGCCCCTTCACGCTGACCACGGTCATGCTTGACTATGCGACAAAGAACCTCGGAGCGAAGAAGGTTTGCGCCTTCTTCCTGATCCTCGGTGGCACGCAGGAAGCCTATGGCAACGCGGTTGCAGCCTGGCAGAAGCTGAGCGGCAACAAGGTCGGCCTCGTCGACATGACCTTGCCGCCGCAGGGTGATCTCACGCCTTACGTCATCAAGGCGCGCGATGCCGGCTGCGACGCTGTGCTCACCAATCAGGTCGAGCCGGGCGTGGTGCAATGGGCGAAGACTGCGGATGCGCAGAAGATCTCGGGCATCAACTGGCTGTTCCTCGCGCCTGGCTATACCGAGGGCGTTGCCAAGGCATTGGCCGGCAGCAAGCAGCCCGTTTACGTCGGCACGGAATGGGAGCCCTATACCGAAAACACCGCTGCCAATGCCGACTGGGCCAAGACCATGGACAAGGCTGGCCTCGCAAAGACCGCCTTCTCGCAAGGGGGCTATCTCGCCGCCAAGGTGATGATCGACACGATCTCGGGCATTGACGGCGAAGTGACGCGCGAAACTGTCACCTCGGCGCTGAAGGCAGGCAAGGAAATGCAGTATTCGCTCGCCGGCAGCCCCTATGTCTTCGGCGAAGCCAGGGCTCATTCGCCTATGAAGGCCACGAAGATCATGCAGCTCGTTGACGGCAAATGGACCGTCAAGACGCCGGATTGGTACACGCTGGCGAAGGCCAAGTAAGATGGCTACTTGCCCGGCCTTATCCACATAGGAGCAAGGCCGGGTATCGAGCCGTGACGATGATCTGATCTGGTGAGGCGGAAATGCCCGCTTCCGGAGTTCCGTAATGAACGCTCTCTTTACAGCCGCTGTGGCTGGTCTTTCTGCAGGCGGCGCCTATGCCATCCTAGGCGTCTGCGCGATCTTCACCTACCGCCTGGTGGCCGTGGTGAACTTTACCGGTGCCGCGATCGGCGCCATGGGTACTTTCATCATGGTCGCGCTGCACGAGGCCGGCATGCCGTTGCTGCCGGCAACGCTCTTGGGCATTGCTGTCGGCGCCTTGGCCGGGGTTCTGATAGGGCTCGTTATGACAACCTGGTTTGCCAACGCCAACGCATCGACCAAAGCGGCGGTAACGGCGGCGCTTCTGGTTGGCATCATCGCCATCGGCCTGCGCCTGACCGGCGGCCAGCACCCGCACTATTTCCCCGAACTGATCCCCGGATCGGCCTTCCGCCTTGCCGGCGTCGAAGTCACCTGGGCGGCCGTCACGACACTGCTTCTCTCCGTCGTCTTCACCGTGCTGACGGAGCAATTCCTCGCGCGCACTCGGATAGGACTGCAATTGCGAGCCCTGTCGCAGCGGCCGATGGCAGCTGAGCTGATCGGCATCCGCGTACGGCTGCTGGCGCTCGGCGTCTGGGCTGTGACCGGCGGCGTGACCTCCTTCGCGCTGATGATTATCGCGCCGTTGCGCTCCCCCGATTTCTCGTCGCTGAGCCTGCTCGTCGTGCCCGCTCTGGCTGCTGCGCTGATCGGCGCCTTCGCCAGCTTCCGCGCTGCCCTTCTAGGCGGCGTGACGATCGGCGTATTGGAGGGTGCGGTCAGCACCATCGATTTAATAAGCCAGTATCGAAGCACCGTTCCATTCATCGTCATTCTTGCCGTCCTCCTATGGTCGCAAAGAGGAGCCCGCTGGGATGAAGCACGCTAGTTTCCGCGCCGCCGCCGTCACGGCCCTGTCGCTTGCCGCGGTCGGCGCAATCATTCTTTTGCTGTTGCCCAAATACTGGGTGTTTCTGCTCACGGCCGTCTTCATCACCGGCATCGCCCTGCAAAGCCTTGGTCTCGTCGCCGGCCGCACGGGCATGATCTCGCTCTGTCAGATGTCCTTTGCCGGCGTCGGCGCCTGGGTCACGGGATATCTAAATGTCATCGAGGCGCCTGGCGGTCTTATCGTGTGGATGATCATTGGCGGCCTTGCGGCCGTGCCGGTCGGTATTGCCATCGGCCTGCCAGCGTTGCGTCTGCGCGGCATCAATCTGGCAATCGTCACCCTCGGCTTCGCAGCTGCCTTCGACACCGTACTGGCGACGATCACCTTTCCCGGTCAAACGACCTTTACGCAGGTCGTGCGTCCGGAGCTTTTTGAGAGCGACCGCAGCTTCTTCCTCTTCGTGCTTCTTACCTATGGTGTAATTGCCGTTAGCCTCGAATTCGTCAGCCGTTCGCGGCTTGGGGCTTCCTGGCTTGCGGTGCGGCATTCGGAGCGGGCAGCGGCGGCTCATGGCGTTTCGATACCACGCGCCAAGCTCAGCGCCTTCGCCATCAGCGCCTTCATTTCCGGCGTGTCGGGCGGCCTTCTCGCCGGCTATCTGGGAACGCTGGTTTCTGAAAACTTCTCGATGATGCAGTCGCTTGCGCTCTTTGCCGTGGCGACGATGGTCGGCGCGCATTTCACGCTCGGCGCTGTCATCGGCGGCATCTTAATCACGTTGTTTCCGGAACTTCTGCGCAGGCTCAATCTGCCGCAGGATGTCGGCAATGTCTTCTTCGCCATCGGTGCGGTGCACGCCCTTTCGTCGGGCGAAACCATCAGCGAGACCTGGGCACGGCTTGCCGGCAAGGTGCTGCCGGGGGGCAGGAAAGCTTCCGCTCACCGCGAAGCCGGCCGCTTGCCGGCCACCGCGGCGCACGAACCGGGACTGGCGCTCGAGGTCAGCGATCTGACCGTCCGCTACGGTGCTGTGGTCGCACTCGACAAGGTCAATCTCAAGGTGCCTGCGCGCACGGTTGTCGGTCTTGTCGGGCCGAACGGTGCCGGTAAGTCGACTATGGTCGATGCGATTGCAGGATTTCTCGCGCGCTATGACGGCTCGGTGAAGCTCAACGGCAAGCCCCTCGAAGGCCTCTCCGCAACGAGTCGGGCTCGATTGGGCATCCGCCGCACCTGGCAGACGACCCGCATTGCGCCGGAGCTCAGCGTCGGAAGCTATGTCCGGCTCGCCGCAGGCGCCATCAGCGATGACGAACTTTCCGCTATTCTGCAATGGTTTGATTGTCCGCCGGCCGATGCGCCGATTGCGTCGATCGATGCGGGTACGCGGCGTCTGCTCGATGTCGCCGGCGTCGTCGCTTCGCGCCCGCCCGTGATCCTTCTCGATGAGCCAGCCGCCGGCCAATCCTATGCCGATGCCGTCAAGCTTGGTGAGCGCATCGCCGCCATACCCGAAACCTTCGGTAGTGCCGTGCTTCTGATCGAGCACGACATGGATCTCGTGCGGCGGGCCTGCTCGGCGATCACGGTATTCGATTTCGGACGCGTGATCGCCAACGGCGCCCCGCAAAGCGTGCTTGCCATGCCGATCGTCCAGAAGGCCTATATGGGCATCGAACTTGAAGAGGCCGCCGAATGACCGCACTTTCCATTGACGGCCTCGTCGTCAACCGATCCGGTATCCCGGTCGTTCGCGGCGTGGATCTTGCCGTGTCGAGTGGCGAGATCAGCGTGCTGCTTGGCTCGAACGGTGCGGGCAAGACCACGCTGCTCGAAAGCCTGTCGGGCATCATCCCAGCCGCGGCCGGCTCGGTCACCATGGACGGCTCGGAGCTTCTGAAGCTGCGCGCCGGTCTGCGCGCCCGCGCCGGCATCAGCCACGTCGAGCAGGGACGAACCGTCTTTCCGGAGATGACCACGGAGGAAAATCTCAAGGTCGCGCTCGATTCCGCCGCCGATCTCAAGGAGGCTTACGAGCTGTTCCCGGAGCTGCGTCAGCGCCGTGACATCAAGGCCGGCATGTTGTCCGGCGGCGAGCAGCAGATGGTCGTCATCGCCCGCTCGCTGCTGACACGGCCGAAGGTGATCATGATCGACGAAATGTCCTCTGGTCTCGCGCCTGTCATTGTCAGCCGCCTGATGCGGGCTGTTAGGCAACTGGCCGATGCCGGCATGGCGGTCATTCTAGTCGAACAGTTCGCGGCGCTCGCGCTTGCGATCGGCGACCGCGCCTATGTGCTGCGCCGAGGGGCGATCGTCTATGATGGCGATTGCGCGACGCTCGCCGGCGATCCGGCGCATCTGCATCGTCTCTATCTCGGAGATGCTGCGGCCTGACGGTCACGTGACCGTCAATGTCTGGCGCTGTCTCCGGCCGCGAAATGTGCCATTTGGTCCGCATGTGCCTTCGCGAATGAAGGGCGCTCAAGGGCGCGCGCCACATAATCGCGGCAGGCGGGATATTCCGCCAATCCGTCGAATCGGTCGACGAGACGCAGCACATCCGCCATGAGAATGTCGGCGACGGAGAAGGTGCCCGCCAGCCATTCGCGTGCGGCCAATACCGGCTCCATACGCTGGAGCCGGGCAGTGAGAAATTGCTGCAAGCGGTTCCAGGCCGGCGTGTCATCGGTGTGGCCAGAGAACATCATGATCGACCAGGGCAGGCTTGCCATTTCCACCGAGTTGAGGGCGGCAAACAACCACTCCAGCGCTTTGCTGCGGCCATGCGGATCGGAGGGCATCAACACATCGCTGCGCTCTCCGAGGTAAAGCAGGATCGCGCCGCTCTCGAAGATCGAGATGTCGCCATCGGTCAGCCACGGCACCTGGCCGAAAGGCTGGTGGGCGAAATGCTCGGCATCCCGATCGCGAAACGGCACGCCTCTGACGCTGTACGGGAGCCCGGCCTCTTCCATAGCCCAACGGACGCGCAGGTCACGGACATAACCACGCGGCTTCTCGGGAACCCAATCGAAAGTGTTCAGAACCAGATCGCTCATCGGCGCCTCCATCCCGTGGAGTCGATCTTAGCAGCTTTCAGACGTTGCAGAAAGGAAAGCGCGTCGTCGCTATGGGGCGATCATCGGTCGGCATTGCGTGTCAGCCGTCCTCCGCGCGCTCCGGCAACGTCCCCGTCCCGGCACTTAACCGCCGAAGCTGCCCGTCTGGGTCGGCACATGCACATAGTTGCGGTCGAAATAGAGAAGGGCGTGCCCATCTCTGCGACTGCGGATATCAATCACTTCGCCGATGAAGATATGATGGGTGCCGACGAGGCGAGCCTCCGTCAGTCGGCAATCGAAGGAGACAATGGCGTCGGAAAGCGCCTGGCTGCCGGAGCGGAAGTTGATCCATTCCGCAGCGGCGTAGCGCTCTTCCATCTCGGCGCGCTGACCGGCGAAATAGCCGGCCAGCTCCTTGTGCTCCTGCGTCAGGACATTGACGCAGAAGCGACGGTTTTCGAAGAAGAGCGCCGTTTGCATCGAGCGGCTGTTCATGCAGACCAGCAGCGTCGGCGGCTCGTCGGTGACGCTGCACATGGCCGTCGCTGTGAAGCCGCCCCGCCCGGCAGGGCCGTTGGTGGTGATCACGTTGACCGGGGCGCAGACCCTGGCCATCGCGTTGCGGAATTCGGTTTTCGAGAGTTGCTCCTCCATGGCAACGGTCTCACTCGGCGGCGTTGCGGATAGGGGAGGTTTGCCCAAGCGGCGGAAGCCAGGTATCTCCGGTCCAGCCGTTTTCGTCGTAATCGCTCATGCAGCGATCGACGAGGGCCTCCATTTCCTTCAGCCGCCCGCCGCGCTCGGCACCTTTCAGCACCTGCAGCCGGACTTCCTCCGGCGCGCCGGCATAGTTGAGCTCATAAAGAGCGTGCCGCCCGCCGAACTCGGTGCCGGTCGCGTCCCACAGCAGCTTCATGATCTTGATGCGCTCGATATGGCCCATATCGTTGGAGCCGCGTACATACTGCGCGAGATAGCGGTCGATCTCCGGATTGCCGAAATCCTTGGCGGAGGACGGCAGGTAGATGAGGCCGGAGGCGACGACCTTGCGCACCGTTTCGATGACGCGCGGATAGGCCTCCGACATGAAGGTGCGATAGGAAAGGGCGGCTTCCATGTTCGGCAACACTGCGCCATTGGCCCAGGGTTGCGGATTGTAGGCCATGGCGTTGGAGAAGGACCAGAACATGTGGCGGAGCGCGATAACCTCGCCGAGTGCCGCCTGATTGCCGCGGAAGGCATCGCCGCCGGTCGCGCGCAGTGCTTTCGCCAGCAGTCCGGCGATGAAGTCGAGCTTGACGGCGAAACGCGTGCAGCCCTGGAAGCAATAGCCATGCATGAAGCCGGAGGCCGGATGGAAGGAGAGGATCTTGGCCGCATCGCGCAGCACGAGCACGTCTTCCCAGGGCACGAAGACGTTGTCGAGCACCAGGATCGCATCGTTCTCGTCGAAGCGTGACGATAGCGGATAGTCGAAGGGGTGCCCCACCGTATTGGCGGTCTGCTCATAGGAGACGCGGCAGAACATCTTGATACCGGGCGCATTCATCGGAACGATGAACATGACCGACAGCGACGGATCTTCCGTGACTGTCGCCGAGCTTTGGGCAAGGAAATTGTAATGGGTGAGGGCCGAGGACGTCGCCACCACCTTGGCACCGGAAACATAGATGCCGGCATCGGTCTCCTTGGTGATGTGGACGAAGACATCCTTGACGGCATCGGCCGGTTTGTGGCGGTCGATCGGTGGATTGACGATCGCGTGGTTCATGAACAGCACGGATTCCTGCGCGCGCTTGTGCCAGGACAACGCATTGTCCTTGAACGGACCGTACCAGTCGGCATTGGCGCCGAGCGTGTTCATGAGGGCGGCCTTGTAATCGGCGGTGCGGCCCATCCAGCCATAGGACATGCGCGCCCAATCGGCGATGGCGCCCTGCTGCGCGACGAGTTCGGCGGAGGATTTTGCCACTCGGAAATATTTGTGGGTGTAGCCGCCCGAGCCGGTGTCGGTCGGCGCGGTCAGCCGCTCCCTGGTCTTTTCGTCGTGCAGCGCATCATACATCCGCGCGATCGAGCGGGCGGAATTGCGCATGGATGGATGCGCCGTCACATCGACGATGCGTTCGCCGTTGATATAGACTTCGCGGCCGTCGCGCAGGCTTTGCAGATACTCGGCGCCGGTAAAAGGACGGGTCTTGTCGCCGCGGTGGTCTTCAGCTCGCATCTCGTATTCCTCCCTTGAGATCATGGCTGATGCTACGTCGCCGCCGCAATTGCGGCCATGGACAAAGGAGGCAATTCGCTGGTACTTTTTCTGGCATGTCGCAGAAGAACGAGATCCCGAATTTCTTTGTCTACGGTGAGCCCAGCCGCGTGCTTGATGTCGGATTCTTGCATGTCGAGACGGTCATGGACCGGAAAACGCTGCATTTCGGGCATGTCGCGTCGCACAAGCATCCGTCGATGGGGCAGATTACCTATTGGTTCAAGGGCGGCGGCCGTTATCGCATCGAAGACAGCACTTGGAATTTTTCCGCTCCGACCATCAGCTTCGTGCCGAGCAATATCATCCACGGATTCGAGGTTGACGATCAGTCGGATGCTATCGTCGTGTCCGTCTCGGACGATACGCTGAAGGCGCTTGCGCCTCAGGTGGATCTCAGCCTCGATACGCCGACTTTTCTGACGGGCCGACCCGAAGATCCATCGTGGAAGCGGGTCGATGCCCTGCTGGAAATGGTGAGCGCCGAATATGCAGATCGCGGCGGTCAGGGCGAAAAAGTCATGCTGGGACTGATCGGCGTCGTGCTCTCGCTGATTGGCCGCCTTGGCGGCAGCGCTGCATTGCCGGCAGCCTCGCCGACGCTCGCTCTTGCCCTGTCGCTGCGAAGCGCTGTCGATCGTCACTACAGGAGCGATTGGCCGGTCGGCCGATACGTTGAGCTGCTCGCCACGACCCCGCATCTGCTTGACAAGGCAGCGCGCGAGATTTTCGGGCTCACCGTCAAGGAGCTGCTGCTTGAGCGGCGGCTGCTTGAGGCCAAGCGGCTGTTGATGTTCACCATCCGCTCGATCGAGGATATCGGCCGGGAAGTGGGCTTTGAAGATCCGGCCTATTTTTCACGTTTCTTCCGCAAGCGGATCGGAGAGGCACCGGCAGCCTGGCGACGGCGGAATTTGGAGCGGAACGCCACTGACGGAAATGTCGAAGCGTGAGCGACAGGTTTCGATGAGGCCATGGTAAGGTTAGTCTCCAATCCCTCGGCAGCTCAGCTTCTTCTGAATTGCGCGCGGAACTCGCGCGGCGTGCAGTTTTCCCGCTCGTGAAACAGCCGTGAGAAGTAAAACGCATCATCGATGCCGACCTTGCCGGCGACGATCTCGATCTTGTCATCCGTCGTGGCCAACAGCTCCTTGGCGTGATCCATACGCAGCCGCAGCTGAAAGCCTTTCGGTGGCAGCCCGACTTCCGCCACGACCTTCCTGCGCAGTGTTGCGGGCGATATGCCATGCTCGGCGGCGAAGGCCACCATATCGAGCGGCTCCATCGCTCGCCTGCGAAGGGCATCGATGATCCCTGCAATGTCAAGGCCCTCCTGCGGCGAAGGCTTGGCCCGGCTCGTTTGCTGTGCCGACAGGATGACGATCTGATGGAGTGTCGAAGCGGCCGAAGCTCTGGCGAGGGGCGTATCCTCGAGCAGGTCGGCGTGAAGGCTGCTGAAGAGGCGTTGCACACGATCGAGGTTGCGAAGAGGCGTGATCGGATACTGCTCGCTGATCAGCCGCAAGCGCAGGAAGTCACGCACAAGAGAGCCTTCGAATAGCGCCCATCGCTCGCTCCAACCGTCGGCATCGGGACCGTATGAGTGCTGGCGATTTGGGAAAAGCCAGAAAAGGGCAGGGCCGTTCACGCTTTGACGACCGCCTGCATCGGTTTCCAGAAAGCCTTGGCCATGCTCGACCAGAACGGCCGCATAGCTCGGCAGCTTCCGAGCCTTCACCGAATGCATGACATACTGTTTGCCGCTGCCGGTGACCACCAATCCTCCCATGGTGGCGAGAGGTGATCGATAGATTGCATCTGTCATTTTCATGGTGAGCGAAAAGTCCAGTATCATTTTCCTCCATGTAGGAAAGCAGCTTCGTTCGCTAGATTCAACGGGCCATAAACTCAAATCTCGGGCGAGTGAAATGTCGATTTCAGTGCAGACGGCGCGGACTGATAAGAAGAAGCTTGGCCTTGTTGCAGATGAGAAGGTCCTGTCGACGGCGCCAAATCGGCTCGGTTATCTCACGCCCACCGATCCGAGCATCGGCGTTGCGGCGATCCGTCGTCTCTATGAAGAGAATGGATATGTCTGGCTGAAAGGGTTTTTGCCGCGAAACGAGGTCATCGAGTTCCGCGGCTGGGTGTTCGGTCACATGGCTGCCACTGGTCTGATTGCACCGGGCACGGATCCGCGCGATGGGATCGCCTCCGCTATCGCCCCCGATAACAGGGTCGTGGACCGCTGTTTGATGTCATTGGTGCGCTCGGTAGCTTACGAGGGCTTCTGCGCGCAGCCGCGCATGGCGCGTTTCATGGATGAGTTTCTGAAAGGCATTTCCTATCTGCACAAGCGCAAGATCATGCGCCATGTCCGGCCCGGAACGACGACCGCGACGCCTGCGCATTATGATCTCGTCTATCTGCGCGGTGGGACAAGCCGGGTCGTGACCACATGGATTCCCATCGGTGACATTCCCGTCGAAATGGGCGGCCTGACCTATCTCGAGGGATCCCACGCGATCGGCGCGAAAATGGAGCGTGAATTCGCCGAACAGAACAAGGATCTCAGTCCCGAGGAACGTGTGAGCGCTTATAATCGCAACATGACGGAAGGCGGATGGGTTTCGAAGGATCTGCCTGACATGGCGGAGCGCTTCGATACCCGCTGGCTGATCGCCGGCTACGAGGCGGGCGACATCATGCTCCACTCGCCCTTCATGATCCACGCCTCGACGACCAACCAGGACGAGCGGCAGCGACTGCGTCTTTCCACCGACATCCGATACCAGAATGTCGAAGACGAGATCGATGCCCGCTGGAGCAACCATTGGTCCCTTGGCGACATGTTGTGATCGCGCAGCGGTCGGATCGCGATTGAGTGCTGGCTTCAAGCGCTATTCGAAGCGAAGGACAACCCCGTCAGCTCCCGCTGCCCAAGATGCGTTCTATGTCATCGATCCGGTCGCGACGGCGTTTCAAGCGCTTGCCGATGCGGCCGAACCAGCGCTTGCGCTTTTTTGCCTCCCGGCTGGCCTGAAGCTGCTCAATGAAGACCTCACGGACCTCTTCATTTTCAACACGATCGAAGATCCAGCAAAAGGATACGGGTAGCTTCACGACGCGGAACTGCGGATTGGCGCTTTTCTCATCCTCGGCAATGATCTCTTCAAGAACGAGCTGGTCCCACATGTCAGGATTGGCAAGGCATCCCTGCCGCCAAAGCTCCAGAAGCTGCGCCGTCGCGGGTGTGTCGTTGAGGAGGATGGTCGCGCTGACCAGACGGCCGTCGGCTTCGTAGTAGACGGCGATATCGCAATCGAGCTTGCGAAGTTCCGGCCAGGGATTGCGATGGAAGACCGCATCGACGTCGACGTAAAGCAACGGTCCGCGCAGCTTTGCTCTTTCCTGCAACAGGAAGCCGGGCTTCAGGCCGGCATTCAACACCCAGCTACCGGCACTCGGCAATGCCGTGGCATGTACCTTGAGGCCGAGCCGTTCGGCCGAGCGGGACATGCGCTTACTTTCCTGTTCGTAAAAGCTGCCCTCGGTAAAAAATGCAACCACCGGACCATCGGCGGCAGTCGCTTTAGACTTGCGCTCGGCGAGCTCCTGCGCTGCGGGGAATGGGACGATCAAGGCACGCTGCTGGGCGGTCCAGGGGCGAATTGAATTGAGTATATTCAAGAAGATACCTTCGGGAGCTTAGTGGATTTTGTTCTCATGCCCGGCCACGCACTCGCGATTTGAGCCTGGCACATTTGCTTTGACTGTGGGTATTGACAGCGACCTACTTGCACGCCCCCGGTGTGTCGTAGATCGGATCGGGAATTGGGTTGAGCGACTTAGTTGGTTGCAGAAAGGTTGCCTCGCTGGCGCTCATACTGGATTGGCAAAGTGTTCAATCTTCGCTAAGCGGGTAGCATGTCAGACAATGTTGTCAAATTTGAGCGCCGTCCCAAGCCGAAACCGCCACGGCAAACGCCGCCGTGGCTGAAGCGTTTGCTGGCGATTGTCGCCGTCGTCGCGTTTTTCATAGCGGCCTTTGCTTACTTCACCCTGAAGGGCGGTCCTGCCGGCCCGGGGTTCTGACGAGTCAGACCTTCTTCAGCATTGAGACAGCAGGTGGCCAGGTGCATCACCCGGCAGAAGCAGGCGTATGCCGGCCCGATCCTGTTCCGCCTGCAGCATTTCCAGAAGGGGGCTGAAGTAATTCCGCAGGCAAATTGTCTCGCCGGAATCGAAGGGTGCACGCAACTTGTCGCCGTGGCGGTGGAATTTCACCAGTAGGCTTCTATATCGAGATTATTCTCTGTCCAATCGAGAAAACGGTAGGGAGCGAGACATGACATTGACGTTGCAGGACGTTGTTTCTGTCCTTGGACCCACGGATGAAACGCTTGCGGCCGACATCATTGCGACGGGTGCGACACCGGCCGAGCTTGCCGAAGCATGGGCTTGGGTGAATAGCGACGAAGCCATGATCGGCGAGGGCCGGCACTTGCCGGCGGGAATGGTAGCCATCCTGGTTGATCTGCTTTCGGCAGACGAAGAGGAGTGGGAAGAATAGCCGATTGGCCATGCGCCGGCGCACGTCCACTCATTCCGAATGTAGCGAGATCGTTCGCAAGCTGCGCGCAAGACAGCTCGGCCGCAAGGTCGCGATCAGGCTCGAGCGCGAGCTGGATTTCCTCGACGCAGAACGTGCCGGCTGGTCGATCCGGCTTTGCCCGAACATGGGCTGAAGATTTGAGGATCTTGAATCCGAATTTCTCCGTTCTTAGGTGTTTACTGATCGAGGCTATGCGAGCTCGGTCGCAATCACGTCTATTCGGAGTGATCAAAATGGAAGATAGAACGAAAGTAATCGAAGAATTGAGCGTCGAAGAACGCGAAGAAATCCTCATCGATGTCGCCCTGACATTGGAAGGTGCGGCGCGCGAGGCATTGGTCGAAGGCGACAAGCAGTTTGCGGCGTTTTCGAGCAATATGGCAGAGGCGATCCGCGTCAACGCCGATGAGCTGGCCCGCGACGATCCGGAAAGTGCGGACGAAGTACTTAAGCAGGCCGCCGAGGTCATCTCGCAGTTCAAGGCCACCCATCCTTACCGATTGATCAGCACCGCTGTTCACTAATCGCTGCAGTGCACTATCTGCTGCCACGTCGATACGACCCCGGAGGATTTTCGATGTCTGAACTCGTGGTGCTTGGTTTTGATAATGCAGACAAGGCAGATACTGTTCTCAACCGTCTCGTTCAGCTTGAGAAGGAATATCTGATCGACCTGGAAGACGCGGTCATCGCGGTCAGAGACGAGAGCGGCAAGGTTCGGCTCAAGCAGAGCGTCAATCTGACCGCCGCAGGCGCGGCCAGCGGCGGCCTTTCCGGTGCCTTGTGGGCTCCCTGGTCGGTCTGTTGTTTCTGAACCCTCTGGCGGGCCTGGTCGTCGGCGGTGCGCTTGGCGCAGGGTCGGGCGCACTGGCAGGGTCGATGGCGGATTACGGCATCGACGACGACCTCATCAAGAAGCTGGCTGAAACCATTCCCGCAAACAGCTCCGCCCTTTTTCTGCTGATCCGCAAGGTCCAGCCGGAAAAGGTACTGGCGGAGTTCAAAGGCGAGCATGCGAGGATCCTTCGCACCTCATTCTCGCCGGAGCAGGAGGCGCGGTTGCGACAGGCGCTTCTCGACGACACGCCTGCGCCATCTCCCGGCTCGGTCACGGCATCAGCGACGGTCTGACAACAAGCCGTAATATCCTTAGCTTATCGAAATCCGGGCAATCACAGCGATTGCCCGGATTTCGATATTGCAATGGTTTGAAAGGCCATGGCGTTGCGGATCCGCTTCGCAGCACTTCTTTCCCATCAGCAAGAATGCTGCCATTGTCTGGAAAGGAGCTGTCGATAGCGCCGGCACCGCAGGAGAGGGAGGGGGCAAGACCCGAACGGCCATTGTCAACACACATCTCCATCCGGAAAGCGGCACGATGACCGAGACAGCATCTCGTCGAAGCGAGCCTCCGGCTCCGCCGAAAACCTTCTCGATCCAGACCAAGCGCGCGGCGATACAGGCGCTGCGGGTCATGATTGCCTGCACGGTCACCTATGGCCTTTCCCAGCTCCTTAATCTCCAGCAGGGCTATTGGGCCGTCTTCACGGTGTTGATCGTCATGCAGAACTCGGTCGGCGCAACGGCTGGCATGGCCGTCGACCGGTTGGTGGCGACGGTCGCCGGCGCGGTGCTTGGCGGCGTTGCAGTCTTCCTGACACCGCATCAGCCGCTTCCGATCGGGATCGCACTGATTTGTGTCGTCGGGATCGCCAGCTTCGTTTCCATGCGCGAGCCGCGCCTGCGGAATGCCGGGCTGACTGCGGCAATCGTGATGCTCACGCATTCCCAGGCGGTTCCTGTGGAAGTTTTCGTGATCGACCGGATTGCCGAGATCACGCTGGGAGGCGTCATCGGGGTGCTTGCCAGCCTCGTCATCCTGCCGACGCGGTCGCGGACGGTGGTGCTCGATCGCTTCGCCTCGGCGCTCGACGTGATGGCGCAGATATTGCGCACTTTCGCGGCAGCCGCCGAGAAGGGAGAAGCGGTGTCGGCGACGGAGGCCAATATCGGGCTGCGGCAATCCCTGGTGGCTGCGGAGGCACTGTTGACCGATGCGCAGCGCGAGCGCGCCCTATGGCTCGCAAGGCAGGGAATTTCCGACGCTATTCCACGCTCCCTATGGCGCATCCGCAATGACATGACCTATGTCAGCCATCTGCTCGAAGCCCCGTTTCCGGCCGAGGTCGTTGCGGCGCTCGGGCCGCAGGCTGCACAGGTCATGCGTTCTCAGGCCGATTTTGCCCAGGCTTGTGGGAAAGCCCTTCGCGACGGAAGCGAGATCGATTCCGAGCGCCTGTCCGAAGCCGATAGCGCTTTGGAAGCCGCTTTCGAAGCGTTTCAGAACTCGAAAGCCGCCCAGTCGATCGGCTTCCGCGAAAGCGGGCGTCTCTTTGGCCTTGATTTCACGCTGCGCCGTTTGCGCCAGAACTTTCTCGACCTCGCCGATCGCATCCGCGAAAGCCAGGTCACCTGAGGGCAGGCGGCCGACGTCTCGGAAGGCCGCTGCTTCCCTTGAGCGCGCAGATTCGGACGATCGGATTGAGATGGGTCGGTGGACGCAAAATGCCGCGCGATTACAGGATATTGATGACCTTCATGCTGGGTCTGGGGTCGTCAAAAACGGAGCTTAATCTCGCGCGCTATGATTTATTACATTCCCCTTTTGACGGTCCATTAAGGGGTAAAGTTCAATATGCTAAATTATGGAGAGGACGCCGCGTCGATATGATCTAGATTTTGTCAGGGTTGCGGCTTTCATGCTGCTGATCATCTATCATGTCAGCTTGATCTACGACTCGAGAGAGTTCCTGCTGAAGGCACCCCAGACCTTTCCTCTCTTCGACATGATTCATTTATGGACGCATCCCTGGCGAATGTCCCTCCTGTTCATCATTTCGGGCACCGTGACGGGTATCTTGCTGACTCGGCAATCTCCGGATGAGCTGAGGAGTGCGCGTACAAGGCAATTGCTGATACCTTTGCTGCTGGGTCTTCTATTTCTGATACCGCCGCAGATGTATATTTCCCTCAATGCCGGATTGGGCGTTAATATCAGCCTTTATGATGTCTTCTGGCACTACGTGACCTGGACGCCGGTTCAACTGCCGGATGGCGGCTATGTGGAACTCGCAGGAATGCAGCATCTCTGGTATCTCGCCTACCTATGGGTTTATACCGCGCTTCTGACGCTTGCCTTGTCGGCGTGGCCACGGCTGCTGACGAACGCGGGCGACCGGCTGGCGATCTGGCTGACGGGAAAATGGATCCTGATACTCCCCGCCTTGTACTTCGTGCTGCTGAGGCTGGTGCTGCGACCGGCCTTCCCGCCGACGCCCAATATGCTGGACGACTGGTACAGCCATGCCGTCTATGTCACGTCGTTCTTTGTCGCAGCGGCGATGGCGATGCGCAATGACTATTGGGATGCAATCGTCAATATGCGAAGGCCCGCCCTGATCCTGGCAGTGGCAAGCGCGGTGGCTATGACATTGCTCTTTCCAGCCCTGCCAGCAGTCGAGCCTGAAGGGGTGCAGGCGCTGGCGGGAAGAATCCTTGCAGGCACTTTTCAGTGGTGCGCCATTGTCGCCATTCTCGGTTATGCAAAAATCTGGTGCAATTCCGAGAATGCTGTCATCCGTTATCTGAACAGGGCAATCCTGACCTATTACGTACTGCATCAGACGGTCATGCTGCTGATTGCCTATGCTCTGGACCAGATGGGACTGATGTCCGTCTCGTTCTTTATCCCGATCGCCGTTGCCACGCTTGCGATCTGTGCGCTGCTTTATGAGCTGAGGCGGCATCTTGAAGCTTCCTACAAGGCTATGTTTCCGGCCCGTTTTGCCTGATGCAAACTTGCAAGGGAGCCCAGCAGATGCAGGGTTTGGTGGTGCTGCCCACATATTATCAATATTGAAATGGATATCGAGACGGAGAACCAGTTGACGCATCCTCAGCCTTAGATACTATATATAGTGTTCGAGGTTCCTTCGATTCGCAAGGATTGGAGGCTAAGATGGGAATATGGTCGGCGAGCATGATGATCGCCAAGCCGTAGCTGCCCCCGCAACTGTGAGCGGCGAGCGTTCGATCGACATGGCCACTGAGACGCATGCGTCTTGGGAAGGTGAGATTGAGTGCTGCGACCCGCGAGCCAGGAGACCTGCCTCGAGCATAGCGTCCACGGGCGGGGTGTCCGTATGGCGAGCAAGGATTCGTGCGGCACGATTGCCGCCGCCTTCGCTGCCGCAAGTGCCCCGCATAAACAACTTCGGGGTGAATCCATGTTTTCGAGTACCCACAACAGGCTACGGGAATGACGGTCGTCTAAGCGGCCGGCTACCAGTCGCGCCTGCCTCCATTTTCATCTCGCGCTGCGGGCATCGTTCGGTGCCCGAACGCTTTTGCATGCCTATAATATACGAGGATATCTCATGAGCATTACCGTCTACAGCAAGCCCGCCTGCGTCCAGTGCACAGCAACCACGCGCGCGCTCGACCGCCAGGGCATCGATTACACGATCATCGACGTGTCCACCGATAGCGCAGCCTATGAGCTGGTGCAGGGTCTTGGTTATCGTCAGGTCCCCGTCGTTGTCGCCGGCGAGCAGCATTGGGCGGGTTTTCGCCCTGACATGATCAGCGCTCTCGCCTGATGAGCCTTGCAGTGGGCGAGCTCATCTATTTCTCCAGCAGATCTGAAAACACCCATCGCTTTGTTGCCAAGCTCGCATTGCCGGCCGCTCGCATTCCGCTCGGCGCGGGAGAAGAGCTTCGAGCTGCCCATCCCTATGTCCTCATCGTCCCGACCTATTGCGGCGAGGGGGGCAAGGGCGCCGTGCCCAAGCAGGTGATCCGTTTCCTCAACGATGCGGATAACCGTTCGAAAATCCGCGGGGTCATCGCCGCGGGCAACAGCAACTTCGGGGCGACCTACGGTATCGCCGGCGACATTATCTCCACCAAATGCAAGGTGCCGTTTCTATATCGGTTCGAGCTCTTGGGAACGGAGGAGGATGTCGCCAATGTCAGACACGGATTGGAACGATTTTGGACACGTTAACCCCTTCTTTGTCGCGGGATGCAGGCGAGAAGCCGCTAAACGCTTTCTCTCATCCCACAAGCGACCGGCCAGCAAAGGTTATGGAAGCGGCGCTCGACTATCACGCCCTAAACGCCATGCTGAACCTCTATGACGAGCAGGGAAAAATCCAGCTCGACAAGGACCGCATGGCGGCCAAGCAGTATTTCCTTCAACACGTCAATCAGAACACCGTCTTCTTCCATAACCTGCGGGAGAAGCTGGATTACCTGGTGACTGAAGGCTATTACGAGCAGGAGGTGCTGGACCAGTATTCCTTCAATTTCGTGCGCGATCTCTTCGACCATGCCTATGCGAAGAAGTTCCGCTTCCCGACCTTCCTCGGTGCCTTCAAATACTACACCAGCTACACGCTGAAGACTTTTGATGGGAAGCGCTATCTGGAGCGCTATGAAGATCGCATCTGCATGGTGGCGCTCACGCTGGCGCGGGGTAGCGAGCAGCTTGCCCGCGATCTGGTCGACGAGATCATCTCGGGTCGCTTCCAGCCGGCCACACCGACCTTCCTCAACGCCGGCAAGAAACAGCGCGGCGAGCTGGTCTCCTGCTTCCTGCTGCGTGTCGAAGACAATATGGAGTCGATCGGCCGTGCCATCAATTCCGCGCTGCAGCTTTCCAAGCGCGGTGGGGGCGTCGCCCTGTCGCTGACCAACATCCGCGAGGCCGGTGCGCCGATCAAGCACATCGAGAACCAGTCATCCGGCATCATCCCGGTGATGAAGCTGCTCGAGGACTCGTTCTCCTACGCCAATCAGCTTGGCGCCAGGCAGGGTGCGGGTGCGGTCTACCTCAACGCCCATCACCCGGACATCATGCGGTTCCTCGATACCAAGCGCGAGAACGCCGACGAGAAGATCCGCATAAAGACGCTATCGCTCGGTGTCGTCATTCCGGACATTACCTTCGAGCTCGCGAAGAACAACGACGATATGTACCTGTTCTCGCCCTATGATGTAGAGCGCGTCTACGGCGTGCCGTTCACGGAAATCTCGGTCACGGAAAAGTATCGCGAGATGGTGGCCGACAGCCGCATTCGCAAGAAGAAGATCAAGGCGCGTGACTTCTTCCAGGTCATCGCCGAAATCCAGTTCGAGAGCGGCTATCCCTACATCATGTTCGAAGACACGGTGAACCGCGCCAACCCGGTTGCCGGGCGCATCACCATGAGCAATCTTTGCTCGGAAATCCTGCAGGTCAGCGAAGCCAGCGAATATAGCGACGACCTCTCCTACAAGCATATGGGCAAGGACATCTCCTGCAATCTCGGCTCGCTCAACATCGCAGCCGCAATGGACAGCCCCGATTTTGGCAAGACGATCGAGATGTCGATCCGCGCGCTGACGGCAGTCTCCGACATGAGCCACATCTCGTCGGTGCCTTCGATCGAGAAGGGCAATGACGACAGTCACGCCATCGGCCTCGGTCAGATGAACCTGCACGGCTATCTTGCCCGCGAGCGCATTTTCTACGGCTCTGAAGAAGGCGTCGACTTCACCAATATCTATTTCTACACCGTGACCTATCACGCCATCCGCGCCTCGAACTTGCTCGCGGTCGAACGAGACCAGAGCTTCAAGGGCTTCGAGAATTCGAAATACGCATCCGGCGAATATTTCGACAAATATACTGGTCAGGCATGGAAGCCGGCAACCGAGCGTGTGGCCGAGCTGTTCGAAACGGCCGGCATTGCCATCCCGACGCAGGAAGATTGGGCGGAGTTGAAGCAGGCCGTGATGAAGGGCGGTCTCTATAATCAGAACCTGCAGGCCGTACCGCCGACTGGCTCGATCTCCTACATCAACCACTCGACCTCTTCGATCCATCCGATCGTTTCCAAGATCGAGATCCGCAAGGAAGGCAAGATCGGCCGCGTCTATTACCCGGCCGCCTTCATGACCAACGACAATCTCGACTACTATCAGGATGCCTACGAGATCGGGCCGGAAAAGATCATCGACACCTATGCGGCGGCCACCCAACATGTCGATCAGGGCCTATCGCTGACGCTATTCTTCCGCGATACCGCGACCACGCGCGATATCAACAAGGCCCAGATCTACGCCTGGAAGAAGGGCATCAAGACCATTTACTACATCCGTCTTCGCCAGATGGCGCTGTCCGGCACCGAGGTGCAGGGCTGCGTTTCCTGCGCCCTCTGATTTCCGGTTTGAGAAGGACATTCCCGTGAACATGCAATTCAAGCCGGCAAGCCGCATCCGCGCCATCAACTGGAACCGCATCGACGACGACAAGGATCTCGAGGTCTGGAACCGCCTGACCGGCAATTTCTGGCTGCCCGAAAAAGTGCCGTTGTCGAACGACATCCCTTCCTGGGCGACACTCAAGCCGGAGGAGCAGCAGCTCACCATCCGCGTCTTCACCGGCCTGACCCTGCTCGACACGATCCAGAACGGCGTCGGCGCCGTCAAGCTGATGGCCGATGCTGTCACGCCGCATGAAGAGGCGGTGCTGTCGAACATTTCCTTCATGGAGGCCGTGCACGCTCGCTCCTATTCGTCGATCTTCTCGACGCTCTGCCTGACACCCGATGTCGATGATGCCTATCGTTGGTCGGAGGAGAACGAGTTCCTGCAGCGCAAGTCGGCGCTGATCATGGAGCAATATGTCTCCGGAGATCCGCTGAAGAAGAAGGTTGCCAGCGTCTTCCTTGAAAGCTTCCTGTTCTATTCGGGCTTTTATCTGCCGATGTTCTGGTCGAGCCGCGCCAAACTCACCAACACCGCCGACATGATCCGCCTCATCATTCGCGACGAAGCGGTGCATGGCTACTATATCGGCTACAAGTTCCAGCGAGAGCTGGAGCGGCTTTCGGAAGAGCGCAAGCAGGAGATCAAAGATTTCGCCTTCGACTTGCTGCTCGAACTCTATGACAACGAGGCGAAATATACCGAGGCGCTCTATGATGGCGTCGGTCTGACGGAAGACGTCAAGAAGTTCCTGCACTACAACGCCAACAAGGCGCTGATGAACCTCGGTTATGAAGCCCTCTTCCCCGCAGAAGCCTGCAAGGTCAATCCGGCAATCCTCTCGGCGCTCTCGCCCAATGCCGACGAGAACCACGACTTCTTCTCCGGCTCCGGCTCGTCCTATGTCATCGGCAAGGCGGTCGCCACCGAGGATGAAGACTGGGACTTCTAAGATCTCGACCGACTACGAGCTGACTGGCACGGCTCGTGCGTTTCCAATCGTAGCCGCGCGGCTGCGATTGATGTCTTGAACGTGCATGTCATAGCCGCTGCAGCTCGCAATGCGCTTTGCAGATCTGACAAAGTCCTGTGATAGCCCCGAACGAGACGTCCGGTTGCGGAGAGTGCCGTGCAAGCGTCCACGGCGAGAAAGGGGCGCATCATGAACTATATCGACTATATCGCCGATCCGGCACGCGACTGCGCAATCGTCGTTCATCGCGGCATTTGGCGCGCAGCACCGGAAAACAGCCTGCTTTCGATCGAGCGGGCCATTTCAGCCGGTTACGACGTGGTCGAGATCGACGTGCGGCGCAGCAACGACGGCGAACTTTTCCTTCTGCATGACGATACGCTCGAGCGGATGGCGGGCCGCGATCAGGAGCCCGAGGCGCTGACACTGCAGCAATTATCCAGTCTTAGCCTGCGCGATCGGGATGGCGGCGAGGCGAACCCGATGACAGAGGAAAAGTTGCCGAGCCTGAAGGATGTCTTCGATCTGACGCGAGGTCGTATCTTCATCCATCTCGACGTCAAACGCAGGCACATGATCCCGGATGTGATCGCCTGCGCCCGTGCGATGGGCGTCGATCAGCAAGTCGATTTCTGGGGCGATCTAAAGACGGGTGAGGATTTCGCATGGATCCGCGCCAATGTGTCGGCGCAGGCCGTTCCCTTCATGGCCAAGACACGCCTCGTGGCTCCGGATGTCGGCAGCCAGTTGGATCTTCTGTTCCAACTGAACCCGTTCCTCTGCGAAATCTATTTCGACAGGCTGGAACAGGTCGCAGAGCGGCAGGCGCTTTTCCGGAAGGCCGGCATCGCGCTTTGGGTCAACACGCTCGACTCGGTTTCTTGTGCAGGCTTTACCGATTCCACGGCGCTGAAGGATCCGGAAGCGATCTGGGGGCGCCTGATCGATGCAGGCATCTCCGCGATCCAGACGGACGAAGCCGCAGCGCTGAGAGCCTATCTCGATAGCCGCCGGGCAAGCTAGGCGAGGCCTCGCGCGGGCGGCGGACAATATTGTGCTTCATGGCGAGCGCATCCCCATCTTGATGAGTTTGCGCGCACCAACGGCCGGCTTCACCCCTCAAGGCCGGCCGTTCGATGCATCGAGCCTCGATGGCTCAAGGCAAAGGACTACTTGTTGAGCGCATCCTTCAACGCCTTTGCGGGCGTGAAAGCGAGCTTCCTTGCCGCAGCAACCTTGATGGTTGCGCCCGTTCCCGGATTGCGTGCTTCACGCTCCGGCGTGTCCTTTACCTTGAATTTGCCGAAGCCTGGAATGGAGGTCTCGGCGCCGGAAGACGCTGCTCCGGCGATGGACGCAAAAACGGCTTCGACGATGGCCTTGCCTTGAGCCTTGGTCAGCTTGTGATCAGCGGCAATCTTGTCTGCGATTTCATTGGTGGTGGTCATGATGCTTCCCCGCAATGGTTACAGCGGAATCATTTCCATTGCAGCCGGTCATTGTCACGGGGGCTCTTGGTCTTTGAGGGCTCAGAAAGGCGCATTTCCACAATTTCCAACGTTTCGATGGCCTCTTTCGCCCTTGCAGCCGCCCGATCCCGGGTGGTGCGGCGGCATTGATGGCCTCAGCGATAGTATGAGCGCTTCCTGCCACGGCTCCGGCGATCCGCCTTTGGCATCAGACTCAGAGCCTCCTCGAAGCGCGCTTCCGGAGTGGACAGTCGCTACAATGCCCCATATCTGATCGAGCGCGATGTCTTGGCCGCGCATCAATGCTCGCTTTGCTCAGCTTGAGCGTATAGAGCCTGACAGCGATGAACGAAGACCAGTGAATAGGACAGGTAATGGAAGACCCGATCAAGATCGACAATCGTGGCGACTTCGGCCTCTGGGCCATCGAAGTGGCAAAGCAGATCGTCAGCGGCGAAGGCTTCGAGCTGGCCAGGGCGGCGCGCGACGGTACGGACGACGAGGTTCGCGCGGCCGGCAATACACTTGGGCAGGCGATCACCAATGCGCTGATGGAGGTCTACGACGGGTTGCTCGAGGGCGTCGAGGAAAATTAGGTTTTGACGGCGAGGCCGCTAACCGATCCCCCGAGGCCGGAAAGCTCAATGTTTCTGGGGCGTTCGAGGCGAAATTCATCGAGCCGGCTAATATAAAGCGCGCTGTGGTTTGAGATTTGAAGGCGCACCAACTTACAATCGCAACCCGCCATCCCCATATCCAGCCAAAATCGTTGTTCCGCTCAATCACAGGAGAGCAAATGCTCAGGGTAGGTCCCCGTTTTGCCAAGATCGCAGCCATCGTCGTGCTCGCTGCCGCGTCTGCTCTAGCGACCTTCGATGTTGCCGACGCACGTCGTGCCGGCTCCAGCGGGTTCGGCAGCCGCGGAACGCGGACTTTCGACGCGCCTGCCACAACGCGGACGGCTCCGACGCAAGCCGCTCCGATCGACCGGACGATGACACCCAGGCCGCAGCAGCCGCAAACCGCCACGCAACCGCCGATCGCCGGCCAGCAGCGCCCGGGCTTCTTTGGTGGTTTCGGCGGATCGATGATCGGCGGATTGATCGCCGGTGGTCTTCTCGGCATGCTGCTCGGCCATGGCTTCGGCGGAGGTGTCGGCTTCCTTGGCATGTTGCTGCAGATCGGCCTGATCGTGCTGCTGATCAGCTTTGCCATGCGGTTCTTCGCAAATCGCCAGCGCGGGCAATATGCGGCGCCGGGGTCGGGCCAGTCCTACAATACGAACCCGATGAACAATGCCGGTGCGTCGCCGCGCCCTTCCTTTTCCATCCCGACAATCGGCGGCGGGACGGCAGCCGCCGCGCATAAAACGCGGCAGGCCAGCGACGAGATCGGGCTGCAGCAAGCCGATCTTGATCGCTTCGAGCGGCTTCTCACCGAAGTCCAGACAGCCTATGGCAAGGAAGACTATGCGACGTTGCGCCGGCTGACCACGCCGGAGGCAATGTCCTACCTGGCAGAGGAGCTTGGGGAGAACGCCACCAACGGCGTGCGCAACAGCGTCTCCGACGTTCGCCTGCTGCAGGGCGATATTGCCGAGGCCTGGCGCGAGGACAATGCGGAGTATGCGACGCTTGCTATGCGCTATTCCAGCATCGATGCCATGCTCGATCGCACGACGGGCAAGCTCGTTAATGGTGACGATCGCAACCCCTCGGAAACGGTCGAGCTCTGGACTTTCGTGCGCAAGTCCGGCGCGGACTGGATACTTTCGGCGATCCAGGGAACGGAATCTAACCACGGCTGAACCCGTCTTCGGTAAAGAGATTGCTCCTCGATATGTCTGGGGGCAATTAGCCGATCATGTTCCTTTTGCCGGCCCGCATCCCTGCATTCAAGCGGCATTTGCCGCCGGTCTTGACGACCGTTCTGATATTCTCCGGAACCCTTGAGCGGGACGGGTGTGGAAACGATACCGCACCCGTCCCGCTCATTATCTGCGCCTCTTTCAAGGCCAGCAATGCCTCTGAAGGCAGCTGCGACCGCTGGCATCTCCGTCAGGTCGGTTCTTCTGGCTGAGGCAAAGGAGATGCATTTCTCATCTGTCTCGCGGGCCGGGTTCTTCACGCCGCCGGGTATCACGCTATAGTATGCCGAAGGGAGTGGTGCTGCGACGTCAACTCGTCGGGCGCTGTAATCGGAGGAGGAGAATGAGGGCAGTACGTTTGGAAGCGGTCGGGTCCATGACCATGCGCAACGTTGAAAGGCCAAGCGCCGGACCGGGCGAGCTCGTTGTCCGGGTGCTGGCCGCTGGCATCTGCGGCTCGGATCGTCATATGTTCAA
The DNA here is from genome assembly GCF_050577975.1 of Rhizobium sp. BR 315. NCBI lineage: Bacteria > Pseudomonadati > Pseudomonadota > Alphaproteobacteria > Hyphomicrobiales > Rhizobiaceae > Rhizobium > Rhizobium sp. BR 315. Next base: position 166,083 of record NZ_JARWKZ010000007.1, read on the forward strand.
GGGCGAGTATCCGACGGCGATCCCGGTGACCCTGGGCCATGAATTCTGCGGTCTTGTGGAGGAGGTTGGCGATGGCGTTTCGGCGTTCAATGGCGGCGAGCTCGTTACCGTCGACCCGAATATCGCTTGTGGCGCTTGCGCGGCCTGCCGGCGCGGGCGACCGAACCTTTGCGAGAACCTGAACGCAATCGGCGTGACCCGGGATGGCGGCTTTGCCGAATATGCGGCGGTGCCGAGCAGCCAGGCATTCGTGCTGCCGCCCGATCTCGATCCTGTCCACGGCGCCTTTTGCGAGCCGCTGGCATGCTGCATTCACGCCATCGACAAGGCGCGGATTCGCCCAGGCGATGCCATCGCGATCCTCGGCGGAGGGGTGATCGGGCTGCTGATGGTGCAGCTGGCGCGACAGGCCGGTGCCGGTGAGGTGATCCTGATCACGCGTCAGCTATCGCGGCGCGAAGCCGCGCTGCGTTTAGGTGCTACGCATGCCTTCGATCCGGCTGCCTCGGACACCGTCGCTTCGGTACGGGAGCGTACCCATGGCGGCGCCGATGTCGTCATCGAATGTGCCGGCGTTCCCGAGACCTTGCAGACCGGTGTCAGGATGGTGCGGCGTGGCGGCGCTTTCGTCCTGTTCGGCGTGACGCCGGCTGGACTTGAAGTGCCTGTTCTGCCTTTCGATCTGCTCGTCAACGAAGTCGAGATGAGGCCGGCCTATCTCAACCCGTTTACCCATTCGCGCGCTGCGGCGATGGTGGCAAGCGGCGTATTGGAGCTGGATTCCCTGGTGACGAAGACCATAGGTCTTGAGGATGTCGCCGAGGTTGTCGGCAGCGCCCCGCTATCGGGCGAGATCAAGGTTATCGTTCGACCCTAGCCTTGCTTGACGTCATGCGGTTGAATGCAATTGCGCCATGCTTTGCGGATGCCTGCCCGCGTCAATCGCGGGCAGGCCCGGCTGAATCGCGCTCGATCAGCTGATCGAAGCCGCCGGGCCCGGGGTGGCGTACAAAGACCGCTTCCTGCCATGCCGGTCCGCCCCGGCATTTATAAGATTTTTATATCTTCCGTTCTCCCGCCGTCTCGAACCTTAATGCCGTTCGGTCGCATATTGCGTGTCGAAGATGCACGCGAAGTGCGCTTCACCTCGGCAGAATGAAAGAGGCGCTTTCACCGAGAGCGCTCCCTCGTCGTTTCTGCAGTCAACAATAACAATCAAGGAATCGCGATCGATGATGGACATAATTCTTGTCGGGATCGGCGTCTTATTCTTCCTCCTTTGCGTCGCTTACACCAAGGCCTGCGACAGCCTCTAATCGGAGAGACGGCAATGCTTCTCGATTACATTCTCGGTGGCGGCGTGACGCTCTTTCTCACCGCCTACCTGATCTACGCTCTCATTCGTCCCGAGCGCTTCTAACGGCGCTGGATAGGGAAAGTTACTTCCATGACCCTCAACGGATGGCTTCAGATCCTGATCTTCATCGGGATCCTTCTCCTGCTCGTCAAACCGCTTGGCGGTTACATGACGCGTGTCTTTACGGGCGAGCGCACACTCCTTTCCTACGTCTTCGGTCCGGTGGAGCGGGGGCTTTATCGTTTGTCCGGAACGAACGAACGTGAAGAGCAACACTGGACGACTTATTCGGTCTCCATGCTGCTGTTCAGCCTTGCCGGCTTCATCGTGCTTTACCTCCTTCAGCGATTGCAGGGCAGCCTGCCGTACAACCCGGCCGGCATGACTTCGCTCGACCCGTACTTGTCCTTCAACACGTCGACCAGCTTCGTCACCAATACCAATTGGCAGAACTATGGCGGCGAGAGCACGATGTCCTACCTCGTGCAGATGGCCGGCCTGACGGTGCAGAACTTCGTGTCCGCAGCGACCGGTATTGCCATCGCCATCGCCTTGATTCGCGCCTTCTCGCGCGCCTCGGGCAAGGCGATCGGCAATTTCTGGGTCGATATGACCCGCGCGACGCTCTACGTCCTGCTGCCGATGTGTATCGTGTTGACGGTGGTATACGTCTATCTCGGCGTTCCGCAGACGCTCGGGCCCTATGTCAATGCTACTACGCTTGAAGGTGCGCAGCAGACGATCGCCGTCGGCCCGGTTGCCTCGCAGCTTGCCATCAAGATGCTGGGCACGAATGGCGGCGGTTTCTTCAACGCCAACTCCGCCCACCCATTTGAGAATCCCGATGCGCTCAGCAACTTCATCCAGATGTTGACGATCTTCGTCATCGGTGCGGCGCTGACCAACGTGTTCGGTCGCATGGTCGGCAGCCAGCGTCAGGGCTGGGCCATTCTGGCTGCGATGGGCACGCTGTTCATTGCAGGTGTGATCGTCACCTATTGGGCAGAAGCTGCCGGCAATCCGCTCGTTCATGCGCTCGGCATCCAGGGCGGTAACATGGAAGGCAAGGAAGTCCGCTTCGGCATCGCTGCCTCCTCGCTCTTCGCCGTCATCACAACCGCGGCGTCCTGTGGTGCGGTCAACGGCATGCTCGACAGCTTCACCGCACTTGGCGGCATGATCCCCCTCATCAACCTGCAACTCGGTGAAGTCATCATCGGCGGCGTCGGTGCCGGTTTCTACGGCATCATCATGTTCGTCATCATCGCCATCTTCGTTGCGGGCCTAATGGTCGGCCGCACGCCGGAATATCTCGGCAAGAAGATCGAAGCCAAGGAAGTGAAGATGGCAATGCTTGCCGTGCTTTGCCTGCCCTTTGGTATGCTGATTTTCACCGCCATTTCCGCTGTGCTGCCCTCCGCCGTCGCCTCTGTCGGCAATTCCGGCCCGCATGGCTTCTCGGAAATCCTCTACGCCTACAGCTCGGCGGCGGCAAACAACGGCTCGGCCTTCGGTGGCCTGTCCGGTAATACGCCTTGGTACAACACCACGCTCGGTCTCGTCATGCTGATCGGTCGCTTCCTGGTCATCGTTCCCGCGCTTGCGATTGCCGGCTCGCTGATCACCAAGAAGACGGTACCTGCTTCGGCCGGCACCTTCCCGACAGACGGTCCGCTCTTCGTCGGCCTACTGGTCGGTACTATCCTCATCGTCGGCGGCCTGACCTTCTTCCCGGCGCTCGCGCTCGGACCGATCGTCGACCATTTGGCGATGATCGCAGGCCAGACCTTTTAAGGAATGATGTCATGAGCCAACCGCTTTTGGCCAGGCTTCGAAAAGTCATCGATCCACGCCCCTTCGACAGGGGGCGTGGCCCGGCCGGAATAACCTGCGCTTCAGACGCCATTTTATTGGCGATGGTTGCCCTGTTCCTCGGTCTTGTCGTCTTCGGATTTCTAATCGGCTGATCGGCAGCGTTCCGATCTGACGTTTTCCTCTTCACGCTGGAGCCTCTTATGAGCCAGTTAAAATCAGCGAGTATTCTGGATTCTCGCATCCTCGTTCCGGCGATCGGCGCTTCTTTCAAGAAGTTGAACCCGCGCACGCTTGCTAAGAACCCCGTCATGTTCGTGGTCGCCGTCGTTTCGGCACTGACGACCGTCCTCTTCCTGCGCGACCTCGTCACCGGCGGCGGCAATCTCGCCTTCTCGCTGCAGATCAACATCTGGCTGTGGTTCACGGTGCTGTTTGCCAATTTCGCCGAGGCCGTTGCGGAAGGCCGCGGCAAGGCGCAGGCGGATTCGCTGCGCAAGTCGCGTACCGAAACCCAGGCAAAGCTGCTCGTTGGCAATAGCCGCACCGATTACAAGATGGTGCCGGGCACCGGCCTGAAGGTCGGCGACGTCGTTCTCGTCGAGGCCGGCGACATCATCCCGTCGGATGGTGAAGTCATCGAAGGTGTCGCCTCCGTCAACGAAGCTGCGATCACCGGTGAGTCCGCCCCTGTCATCCGTGAATCGGGCGGCGACCGCTCGGCTGTGACCGGCGGTACGCAGGTCCTGTCGGACGAGATCCGCGTGCGCATCACCGCTGCCGCCGGCTCGACCTTCATCGACCGCATGATCGCGCTGGTCGAAGGTGCCGAGCGGCAGAAGACGCCGAACGAAATCGCGCTCAACATCCTGCTTGCAGGCATGACGCTGATCTTCGTGCTGGCGACCGTCACGATCCCGAGCTTTGCCGCCTATGCCGGTGGCTCGATTCAGACGGTCGTACTCGTTGCGCTGTTCGTGACGCTGATCCCGACCACCATCGGCGCATTGCTGTCGGCCATCGGTATTGCCGGTATGGACCGCCTGGTCCGCTTCAACGTGCTCGCGATGTCCGGCCGTGCCGTCGAGGCCGCCGGCGACGTCGACACCCTGCTGCTCGACAAGACCGGCACGATCACCCTCGGCAATCGCCAGGCAACCGCCTTCCGTCCGGTTCGGGGCGTCAGCGAACAGGATCTGGCCGATGCCGCCCAGCTCGCTTCACTTGCAGACGAAACGCCGGAAGGCCGCTCCATCGTCGTGCTTGCCAAGGAGAAATACGCGATCCGGGGCCGCGACATGACGAGCCTGAAGGCGACCTTCGTACCCTTCACCGCGCAGACGCGCATGAGTGGCGTTGATCTCGAGGGCTCGTCGATCCGCAAGGGGGCCGTCGATGCCGTGCTGGCCTATGTGGATGGTGCCGCCAATGGCGGAACCGATGGTACGACAGTGATCTCGCGAACCTCGAGCGAGATGCTTCGCGAACTGCAGGCGATTGCTGACGAGATCGCAAAGGCCGGCGGCACGCCGCTTGCCGTTGCTCGCGACGGTCGTTTGCTCGGCGTTATCCATCTCAAGGACATCATCAAGGGCGGCATCCGCGAGCGCTTTGCCGAACTGCGCCGCATGGGCATCCGCACCGTCATGATCACGGGTGACAACCCGCTGACGGCAGCTGCGATCGCCGCAGAAGCCGGTGTAGACGACTTCCTCGCCCAGGCGACCCCGGAAATGAAACTGGCGCTGATGCGCGAGGAGCAGTCCAAGGGCAAGCTCGTCGCCATGTGCGGCGACGGCACGAACGACGCTCCCGCGCTTGCCCAGGCCGATGTCGGCGTCGCCATGAATACCGGCACTGTGGCCGCCCGCGAGGCCGGCAACATGGTCGACCTCGACAGCGACCCGACGAAGCTGATCGAGATCGTCGAGATCGGCAAGCAGTTGCTGATGACCCGCGGCGCACTGACCACTTTCTCCATCGCCAACGATATTGCGAAGTACTTCGCCATCATCCCGGCGATGTTCATTGCCTTCTACCCGCAGCTGAAGACGCTGAACATCATGGGCCTTGCGACGCCGCAAAGCGCCATTCTCTCGGCCATCATCTTCAATGCGCTGATCATCGTTGCGCTGATCCCGCTGTCGCTGAAGGGCGTTCGCTACCGGCCGATCGGCGCCGGCGCGCTGCTCAGCCGCAACCTGCTGATCTATGGTCTCGGCGGCATCATCGTACCCTTCATCGGCATCAAGGCCATCGACATGGCGATCACCGCCATCGGCCTCGTCTAAGGAGTTTGCACCATGCTCAAGCAAATCAGACCTGCTATCATCATGATCGTCGCCACGACCGTCCTGACCGGCCTTGCCTATCCGTTCGCCATGACAGGTGTCTCCCAGGCGCTCTTTCCCCATCAGGCAAACGGCAGCTTGGTGGAGAAGGACGGCAAGGTGATCGGTTCCAGCCTCATCGGCCAGAACTTCACCAGTGACGGCTATTTCCATGGTCGCCCGTCGGCCACGACCGCCGCAGACCCGAATGACCCGACTAAATCGGTTGCAGCGCCCTACAACGCCGCCAATTCCGGGGCCTCCAACCTGGGACCGACCAATTCGAGCCTGATCACCCGCATCAAGGGCGATGCCGCGACATTGCAAGCGCAGAACCCGAACATGCCGGTTCCGATGGATCTGGTGACGACCTCGGGCAGCGGTCTCGACCCGGATATTTCGCCGGATGCCGCCTATTTCCAGATCCCGCGCGTGGCCAAGGCGCGCAACATGGACCAGGCCAAGCTCAAGTCGATCGTCGATGCCTCCATCGAGTCCAGAGAGCTCGGTGTTCTCGGCGAGCCCCTTGTCAACGTACTGGCATTGAATCAGGCACTTGATGCTTCTATGAAACAGTAAGTTGAGCAGGTTGAGACGGCTTGCGCCGTCTCAACCTCGTCAGGAAAGACAACCCACCGATGGCAGATGACAGCCGGGACATGATGAGCAGGCCTTCGCCCGATGCGCTTCTGGAAAAGGCGAATGCCGAGGCACGCGGCAGGCTGAAAATCTTCCTGGGCGCAGCGCCGGGCGTCGGCAAGACCTATGAGATGCTGATCTCCGGCAAGGCGAAGGTCGCCGATGGCGTCGATGTGGTGGTCGGTGTGGTTGAAACCCATGGCCGGCGCGAAACGCAGGCCTTGCTCGACGGCTTCGAAATCATTCCGCGTGTGGAAGTGGACTACAAGGGCCGGGCGCTTGAGGAGATGGATCTCGATGCCATTTTGAAGCGCCGCCCCGGCTTGGTGCTGGTCGACGAACTGGCTCATACGAATGCGCACGGAAGCCGTCATCCGAAGCGCTACCTCGATGTCAAGGAGCTGCTGGAGCGTGGCATCGACGTCTATACGACGCTGAATATCCAGCACGTCGAGAGCTTGAATGACGTCGTCTCGCAGATCACCCGCATCCGCGTCAGGGAGACGGTGCCGGATTCGATCATCGATCTCGCGGATGACGTCGAGATCATCGACCTGACGCCGGATGACCTGATCAAGCGTCTGCACGACGGCAAGGTCTACGTATCGAAGACGGCCGAGCGGGCGCTGACCAACTATTTCACCCCCGGCAATCTGACGGCGCTGCGCGAACTGGCGCTGAGGCGCACGGCACAACGCGTCGACGATCAGCTTTTGACCCATATGCAGGCCCATGCGATCTCCGGCCCTTGGGCGGCGGGCGAGCGCGTGCTGGTCTCCATCGATCATCACCCACGCTCGGCCTCGCTCGTGCGTTATGCCGCGCGCATGGCGTCGCGTCTGCGCGCGCCCTGGGCTGCCGTCTATGTCGAAACCAATCGGTCGATCAACCTGACGGAGGCGCAGCGCGATACGATCGCAGCGACTCTGCGGCTTGCCGAGCAGCTCGGCGGCGAGGCTATTACCCTTCCGGGCCGCGAGGTGGCGGAGGAACTGCTTCGTCATTCGGCCAGCAACAATGTCACCCACATCGTCATCGGTTCGCCGAAGATCGGGTCCTGGCGCGATTGGTCTCGCCGTTCGGTTTCCTACGATCTCATCCGCAAGGCCGGTGACATCAGCGTCCATGTCATTTCCGGCAGCGATGCGGATGGTGAGGCTACCAGGCGCGGCGTCAAAGTGGCGCCTTCGCCGCCTCCTTTCCAGTTGCGCGGCTACGCTCTGGCAACGCTTTATGTCGCCATTGCGCTCGGCTTCTGCGTCATCCTCGATCAGGTGTTGGATGTCCGGAACCTGGCGCTCGTTTTCCTGATGGCGGTCCTGGCCAGCGCGGTGACGCAGGGTCTGCGCCCGGCGCTTTATTCCTGTATTCTCGGCGCGCTCGCCTTCAATTTCTTCTTCCTGACGCCGCGCTATACGCTGACGATCAGCGATCCCGAGAGCGTGCTCGCCTTCTTCTTCTTCCTCGGTGTCGCGATTATCGCCAGCAATCTGACGGCAACGGTGCAGCGGCAAGCTGCCGCCGCGCGCCAGCGGGCGCGAACGACCGAGGACCTTTACCTGTTTTCGAAGAAGCTCGCCGGCACCGGTACGCTCGACGACGTGTTGTGGGCAACGGCCTTTCAGCTTGCCTCGATGCTCAAATTGCGAGTCGTCCTGCTTCTGCCGGAGTACGGCACCATTGCCGTCAAGGCCGGCTATCCGCCTGATGACACGCTCGACGACGCCGATATCGCGGCGGCGCGCTGGGCATGGGAGCACAATCATGCGGCCGGGCGCGGCGCCGATACTTTGCCCGGCGCCAAGCGCCTATACGTGCCGCTGCGCACGGGCCGTACCGCCGTCGGCGTCATCGGTCTCGACAATGACCGCCGCGACGGGCCGCTCTTAACGCCGGAGCAGCAGCGGCTGCTCGATGCCCTGGCCGATCAGGCAGCCCTTGCCATCGAGCGCGTGCAGTTGGTGGCCGACGTCGACCGGGCCAAGCTGGCCGTCGAGGCGGATAGACTGCGCTCGGCGCTGCTGACCTCCATTTCGCATGACCTGAAAACACCGCTTGCCGCGATCATGGGTGCGGCGGGAACGCTGCGCGATTACTTGGAAACGCTGCCGCATGAGGATCGTGTCGATCTTCTGTCGACCGTTATCGACGAATCCGAACGGCTCAATCGCTTCATCGTCAACCTGCTCGATATGACCAAGATCGAATCCGGTGCGATGGAGCCCAATTATGCTCTGCATTATGGCGGCGATATCGTCGGCAGCGCGCTTCGGCGCGCCGAGAAGATCCTCAGTCGCCACCGCGTAGAGGTCCAGATACCTGCCGATCTGCCGATGGTGAAGGTCGATCCGGTTCTGTTCGAGCAAGTTCTGTTCAACCTGCTCGACAACGCCGCCAAATATGCCCCGGAGGGTTCAGCTATTCGTCTCGAGGCCTGGGCCGATATCGACAATATCGTCTTCCGGGTCATGGACGAGGGGCTCGGCATCCCGCCTGCCGATCTCGAGCGTGTCTTCGATACGTTCTACCGCGTGCGCAAGGGCGATCAGGTGAGGGCGGGCACCGGCCTTGGCCTGTCCATCTGCCGCGGCTTTGTCGAGGCCATGGGCGGCACCATTGCCGCCGGCAATAGAACGGATCGCCAAGGGGCGGTTTTCACCATCCGCATGCCAAGACCAACGGATGTCCCGAAGCTGGATGAATTGAAATGAACACGACTGCCGTCAAGATTCTCGTCGTCGATGACGAACCGCCGATCCGCAAACTGCTGCGTGTCGGCCTCGGTGCCCAGGGCTATGTTGTCAACGAGGCCCAGAATGCCGCTGCCGCCCAGGCCTCCGTGGACGAGGACCGGCCAGATTTGGTCGTGCTCGATCTCGGGCTACCCGACAAATCCGGCCAGGACCTGCTCATGGAATGGCGCGAGGACGGCATGCAGATCCCCGTCGTCATTCTGTCGAGCCGCACCGATGAGGCCGGCATCGTCAAGGCACTGGAGAGCGGTGCGGACGACTACATAACCAAGCCTTTTGGCGTCAACGAACTTGCGGCGCGCATTCGCGTCGCCCTGCGCCACCGACTGCAGCAGCAGGGAGAAAAGGCGATCTTCCAGACCGGCGGCCTCTCGATCGATCTGGTCAAGCGCATCGTCAAGGTCGATGGCAGCGAGATCAAGCTGTCGCCGAAGGAGTACGACATCCTGCGCGTGCTCGCCCAACACGCCGGCAAGGTGCTGACCCATCAGTTCCTGCTGAAGCAGATCTGGGGACCCGCGGCGGACGTGCAGTATTTGCGTGTCTATGTCCGCCAGCTCAGGCAGAAGATCGAGCATATCCCCGATCAGCCCCACTATATCACCACCGAAACCGGCGTCGGCTATCGTCTTCGCGAGCCGGAATGAGATGAGGGATTCGCTGCTACGATCAGGAACATTCGTTTCCTGATCGGCATCACGATGAACGTCACCCCGGCATTATCGCCAGCATTATCGATTGTCCGACCTCTAAGAGCGACCATGGATCTTTCCACCATCATCCTGCCAGAGCATGTCTTCATCGGAGTGCCAGCCCCGACAAAATGGCGGGCGCTGCAGGTGCTGTCATCGAAGGCAGCCAGCTGTTTCGGCCTTGATGGCGCTGCGGTTCTGAGGGCGCTGGAAACGCGCGAGAAGCTCGGAACGACCGGCATCGGCAATGGCGTGGCCGTTCCGCACGCCGCAATTGCGGGTATGACGAGGCCGCGTGGCCTGCTGGCCCGTTTCTCCCACCCGGTGGATTTCGAGGCCATTGACGATATCCCGACCGAATGGGCCTTTGTGCTGCTTTTTGGGGAGGGCGGTCGTAGCGAGTATCTGAACGTGCTGGCGGCTATCGCGAGGCGACTGAGAACCGAGGGCGTGCTGGCGGCGATGAAGCACGCAAAGAGCGCCGAAGAACTCTATTCCATCTTTCATGTCTGATGCTATCGCCGGATACCGGCGATTGTGACGCCTCGCGACTGTGCCGGAATGTGATTTCACTTTTCCGGATTCTATGGGATGCTGTTCTCCAGAGTTCCTCAAAACGGGAACGGTCTTCGTTACTTTATACGACCAAGTTGATAGGGTTTAAGGACAAACGAAGGGGGTTCATCCATGCAGACGGTAAGGCTTTCCCGGCTTTTCGCCACAGCAGTTTTGATCGGTAGTTTTTCGGTTGCGGCGATTGCGCCGACCTGGGCAGCGGACAAGACGCTTCTCAATGTTTCCTACGATCCGACGCGTGAGCTGTACAAGGATTTCAATGCCGTCTTCGCGGCAAAGTGGAAAAAGGACACCGGCGAAAGCATCAACATCAAGGCTTCGCATGGCGGCTCGGGCGCACAAGCGCGCTCCGTCATCGACGGTCTCGATGCCGATGTCGTGACGCTGGCGCTGGAAGGCGATATCGATGCGATCGCCAAGGCGACGCACAAGATCCCTGCTGACTGGAAGACCAAGTTCCCCAACAATTCCGTTCCTTATACCTCGACCATTGTTTTCCTGGTGCGCAAGGGCAACCCGAAGGGCGTCAAGGACTGGTCGGATCTGGTCAAGGACGGTGTCGAAGTCATCACGCCGAACCCGAAGACATCAGGCGGCGCCCGCTGGAACATTCTGGCCGCATGGGCCTGGGCCAAGCAGGCTAATGGCGGCGACGATGCCAAGGCGCAGGAATATGTTTCCCAACTTCTGAAGCATGTTCCAGTCCTCGATACCGGTGCGCGCGGTGCGACGACGACCTTCGTCCAGCGCGGCCTCGGCGATGTCCTGCTCGCCTGGGAAAACGAAGCCTATCTTTCGCTCGATGAACTCGGCCCCGATAAATTCGAGATCGTGACCCCATCCGTCTCCATCCGCGCCGATCCGCCGGTTGCGGTCGTCGATGGCAATGTCGACACCAAGGGTACGCGCAAGATCGCGGAAGCCTATCTGAACTACCTGTACTCGGACGAAGGCCAGAAGATCGCCGCCAAGCATTATTACCGGCCGATCAAGCCGGAAGCCGCCGATCCAAAGGATGTCGCTCGCTTCCCGGCCTTGAAGCTGGCGACCATTGACGATTTCGGCGGATGGGCCCAAGCTCAGCCGAAATTCTTCAATGATGGTGGTGTCTTCGATCAGATCTACAAGCCGGGGCAATAAGACTGAATGCATTCCATAACCCGCAAACGGTGGCGGTTTCGGCAGCCGAGCGTCATTCCGGGCTTCGGATTGGCGCTCGGCGTTACCTTGGCTTGGCTCATCTTCATCGTTCTCATTCCGCTGTCGGGACTGCTGTTGAAAAGCAGCACTCTCGGCTGGTCGAAATTCTGGGCGCTCGCCCTTGATGTGCGCACGCTCTATGCGCTGCGCATGAGTTTTGGCGGCGCTTTCATCGCCGCGCTCGTCAATGCCGTGCTCGGGCTCATCCTGGCCTGGGTGCTGGTGCGCTATCGCTTTCCGGGCAAACGCATCCTCGATGCGATGGTCGATCTGCCGTTCGCGCTGCCGACGGCCGTGGCTGGCATTGCGCTCACGACGCTTTATGCGCCGAACGGCTGGATCGGCCAGTTCCTGACACCGCTCGGCATCAAGATCGCCTTCACGCCGGTCGGCATCGTCATCGCGCTGATTTTCGTCGGCTTGCCTTTCGTTGTGCGCACTGCGCAGCCAGTCATGGAAGAGATTGACCGCGAAGTCGAGGAGGCGGCTGCGACCCTTGGAGCCTCCCGTTTTCAGACGATAACACGCGTGCTGCTGCCGGGATTGGCGCCTGCCGCGCTAACGGGGTTCGCATTGGCATTCGCGCGTGCGGCGGGTGAATACGGATCGGTCATCTTTATCGCCGGCAATAAGCCTTACGTCTCGGAAATCGCGCCTCTGCTCATCATCATTCGCCTGGAGGAATATAATTACTCCGCAGCAACGGCGATCGCGACGGTGATGCTGATCATTTCCTTCACCATGCTTTTGATCATCAACCTCATTCAGGCCTGGAGCAGAAGGAGATATGGCTATGGCGCATGATCTTTCTGGCACTGCCGAAACCGGTCATTCCGTCATCACCGAAAGCCGGGTGGCGCGTATCACCTTCGTATTGATCTCGCTCGCCTTTCTGACGTTGATGGTGCTCCTGCCTCTGGCCGCCGTTTTCGTCGAGGCTTTCCGCAAGGGTATCGGGGCCTTCTTCGAAGCCCTGGTCGATGAGGAAACCTTTGCGGCGATCCGGCTGACACTGATCGTTGCTGGTATCAGCGTGCCGTTGAACCTCGTCTGCGGTGTTGCCGCTGCATGGGCGATCGCCAAGTTCGAGTTCAAGGGCAAGGCGTTCCTGACGACGCTGATCGATCTGCCATTCTCGGTTTCCCCGGTCATATCCGGCCTGGTCTTTGTGCTTCTGTTCAGTTCGAATAGCGTGCTCGGTCCCTGGCTGCAGAGCAACGGCATACGGATCCTGTTCGCGGTGCCCGGGCTCGTCCTTGCAACGATGTTCGTCACCTTTCCCTTCGTCGCTCGCGAACTGATTCCGCTGATGCAGGAGCAGGGCAGTGCGGACGAGGAGGCGGCACTTTCGCTCGGGGCCAATGGCTGGCAGACCTTCTGGTATGTCACGCTGCCGAACATCAAGTGGGGACTGCTCTACGGCGTGCTGCTCTGCAATGCTCGCGCCATGGGCGAGTTCGGCGCCGTCTCGGTCGTTTCGGGCCATATCCGCGGCGAAACCAACACCATGCCGCTGCAGGTCGAGATCCTCTACAACGAATATAATTTTTCTGGGGCTTTCGCCGTTGCTACGCTCCTCGCCCTGCTTGCCCTGGTCACACTTATACTGAAGACGTTGCTGGAAATGCGCTACAGCGAAGAGATCGCAGCCAGCCGGCGTCACTGAAGGAATTCTTGATGGAAGTTCGCGTTCAAAATCTGCGCAAGGAATTCGGTCGATTTCCCGCGCTGCACAATGTTTCTCTGGATATTCGCTCGAGCGAACTTATTGCGCTTCTCGGCCCGTCCGGCTCCGGCAAGACCACGCTGCTGCGCTTGATAGCCGGCTTGGAAACGCCGACGGAAGGCAGGATCTTCTTCGGTGAGGACGATGCTTCGAGCAAGACCGTGCAGCAGCGCAATATCGGCTTCGTGTTTCAGCATTATGCGCTGTTCCGACACATGACGGTTTTGGACAATATTTCTTTCGGCCTGAAAGTCCGCTCGGCATCACGTCGTCCGCCACGCGACGAAATTCGCCGGCGCGCGCTGGAGCTGCTGGAGCTTGTGCAGCTGAACGGCTTGGAGAAGCGCTATCCGGCCCAGCTTTCCGGTGGTCAGCGACAGCGCGTGGCGCTGGCGCGTGCCATGGCGGTGGAGCCGAATGTCTTGCTTCTCGACGAGCCCTTCGGCGCGCTCGACGCGCAGGTCCGCAAGGACTTACGCAAGTGGCTGCGGGAGATCCATGATCGAACCGGCCATACCACCGTTTTCGTGACCCACGATCAGGAAGAAGCGCTTGAGCTTGCTGACCGCATCGTCGTGCTCAACAAGGGGGCGATCGAGCAGGTCGGTACGCCGGATGAGATTTACGACAAGCCGAACTCGCCCTTCGTCTATGGCTTCATCGGTCAATCCAATCGCGTCAAGGTTCGCATCGCCAGTGGCGAGATCTGGTTCGACGACAAGCCACTGGGGCTCAGCACGCCGCACGAGCCGGATGGCGAGGCCGATCTCTATTTCCGGCCGCATGATATCGAGCTTCGCGACGGCGACGGCGGCGCAATTGCCGGCCTGCTTGTCGCCAGCCGCCGCGTTGCGGGTACTCGCCACCTCGAGATCAACATTGGCAGCGAGTATGAGCCTATCGAGATCGAGCTGCCGCCGAACAAGGCGGATACGCTCGACCGCAATCGCATCGCTTTTAGGCCGACCCGGTGGAAGCTTTTCCGCAGCAGCCTTTGACCGTCAATCCTCCGGGTGGGCGGCTGAGGCAAAGCCGCCGCCCTGGTAGATGACCGCCGGATCGTTCGGATCGTCCTGGGGTGTTCGCGACAGAATTTCAGCCCGCCAATGAGCGGCCTTATCCTGCGGTTTCCAGCCAAGGAAGGCAGCGTTGCTGTTGTCCCACCATTGCTCGTCATTGTCGGAAACGCCGTAGATGATGGTATGGCCGAGGCGCGGCGCGTCGAAAGCGCAGCCGCAGAGGGACAGAAAATCCCGCACGCTGAACCAGGTCGCCAGCATGCGCGTATTGCGCGGCTCCGGAAAGCAGGAGCCGATGCGCACCGACAAGGTTTCCTGGCCGAACTTGTCGAAGTAGAGGCTCGCAACCGCCTCGCCGAATACTTTCGAAACGCCGTAAAGGGAATCCGGCCGCGTGGGCACCTTGTTGTCGATGCGCTCGTCGCGGCGATAAAAGCCGATCGTGTGGTTCGAGCTGGCAAAGACGATACGTGGTTTGCCGGCTGCGCGGGCGGCTTCGTAGAGATTGTATAGTCCGAGAATATTGCCCTGCAGGATCAGGTCGAAGGGTTTTTCCACCGAGATGCCGCCGAGATGGATGATGCCGTCGACCCCCGTGACCAGCGTGTCTACACCGCTGCGATCGGCAAGATCGCAGGCAACGAAACGCTCGTTCGGGCGCTGGTCGCGAATAGGAGCAAGATCGGACAGGACGACGTTCTCGGCGATCTGGGCCAGAAGCGGCCTGAGCGCCTGGCCGACGCCGCCGGCAGCGCCGGTCAGCAACAGAGTTTTCAGCATGATTGTCTCCCGATCGATCCTGTTGCCGGCAGGTTATAATATACCCTTTTTCCAGTCATCATATATCTGTAGGATTGACCGGCAAAATTGAGGAAGAGTGGGATGCGGCGCGAGGACGTGACCGAAAGGGGAGAGAGCAGTGCGCAGCCATCCGGCCGGCGTAACCTTGTCGATCATGTTGCCCAGCAATTGCGTCAGGAGATTCTCGGCGGCATATCGCCGCCTGGCGAGAAGCTGCCGAGCGAAAACGGCCTGACCGAGCGCTACAAGGTTAGCCGCACGGTCATCCGCGAGGCGATCGCATCGCTGCGCGCCGATGGTCTGGTCGAGGTGCGCCATGGCGTTGGTGTCTTCGTGAGCGCCGCGCAATCCTTTCCTTCAGCAAATCTTCTGGCGACCGATCCTGCTCGGATTTCCTCGATCATCGAGATGCTGGAACTGCGCACTGCAGTCGAAACGGAAGCGGCGGGGATTGCGGCTGTTCGGCGCTCGCCGGCGCAGGAGGAGGCCATCCTCGAGCGCTGCAAGGACATCGATCGCGCCCTGCGGGGTGGTATTGCCACCTCGGAAGCCGATTTCGCCTTTCATCTGGCCATAGCCGACGCGACCAACAATCCGCGCTTCAAGGAGTTTCTGGAACTGACCGGCAAGAAGATGATCCCGCGCTCCTTCCTGCTCGACCACGATGATGAAGCCGCTGCCGCCAATTACATCGTCCAAATCCAGGCCGAACATCGTCAGATCGCCGAGGCGATCTCCGACAGGGACGAACAGGCTGCCCGAGCGGCGATGCGGCTGCATTTGACAGGCAGCCAGCAGCGTTATCGTAGCCTGATACGCAGAAGTAGGTGATCGGGCAGTACGCCCGCTGGCCTCGAGTTTCCGCCCTTCTGTCGTTAGTGCCACCAATGGCTGCTCACCTTCGGAGGTACGGTTCGCGAACCGTTCTGAGGCTACCCTTATCACCGTCGCAAAGTTGAGTTTTTCAGCGGTTTGTCGGTTCCTGTGCTTTGGTCGACAGCTGCTTCAACACATCTACGAAGTCATCGAAGCGCTCCTTTCCAACCTCTTTGGACCATTGCTCATGCAACTGCCGAAGACATCCGAAAATGGCTGCGACGACTTCATGCCCCCGTGGCGTTAGATAGACCAGTCGGCGATCGTTGCCGTCGGCTGCGCGCCGCTCGACATAGCCCAGGTCTTCAAGCTGGCTGAGCAGATAGTTCACGGCTTGTCGCGACATCCGCTTCTGACGCGCGAGCTCGGACGGTCTCATGCCATCCGGCAGCGGAAACGAGAACACGGCAAAATGCGCCTCCTGGAAGTCAGCAAACCCCGCCTCGTGAATGGCTTGCAGCATGCGGTCTCGCACATGCTGCCAGACAACGCGCAGCAGCGCGCCGAAGAACGGCGGGCCGGGCAGCGCGTCGGGAATTGAATTCTGGGGCGATAGGATTGACATATATGTAAAGTCACTTTACTTGTTGATGTAAAGTTACTTTACATTGTGGAGGCCTCATATGGAAGCGGTACGAAACGACATTGTGCGGATCGGGCAACTCGAACTGCGTTTTCTCATCAGTGAAGTCGGCGCGACGGTGTTCGAATTCACAGTGCCATCTCGAGCGCGCGTCCCCGCTCCGCATCATCATCGGGATGCCGACGAATTCCTCTACGGCCTCGAAGGCACGCTCACTGTGATCGTCGATGGGCTAACGCACGAGATTCGCGCCGGCGACGCCATATTCATTCCGCGAGGGGCGGTACACCATCACGAGAACCTGCATGATGGCACAGCCAAGGTCTTGGCGACCATGACACCGGGTACTATTGGACGGCGTTATTTCGAGGAAATTGCCGAGGTGGTGAACGTGCCCGGCAAACCGGACCTCACTAAGGTCAATGAGATCATGCTCCGCCACGGACTGGTCCCGGTCTGATCAGTTCACCTAAGCCTCGCAATTTTCCAGTTGATTGCGCAAGGAGACAGGAGCGTGACCAAGGCCGCTTTTGGCGCAAGGTTGCCGTGAACACGATGTTCACCGTAGGACAATCTCCTGCTGAATTCTGGAGCCTGCTCTCTTGGCGGGAGAAAGCCCCAGCTTGACAATAAACAGCCCGCCGCGCCAGACGCCAGGGCACAGTTGCTCGTGTGGCGCTGTCGTGGGCGTTACCGTCTTCCAACGCGCCTTTGTCGAGAAGGTCCCAGCATGCAGGTCTCGATGCAAGAGGCGTTTATGGTATGACATCGTTTTCCCAAACTCATTCGTCAGCCGTTTGATGGCTCCAATAGTGTTCCTGGTTGTGGGCACACTCTGGAGCGGATCCGCCTTATCCGAACAAGGCTGCTGAGCGGCAGGCGGCCGTACCAAGCGAATAATAGACTCTGAGCCTAGGCTGTTTGCGACCGTACCTCGGCTTCCATCTCGGATGCTTCGAGACTGACCACGGCTTTAATCGGCAAGTGATCCGACGCCACGCGTGCCAATGGTGAGTCATGCACCTCTACCGCTGAGATCATGCCGCGCCGGTTTGCCATGATGCGATCAAGCGCCAGAAGCGGTAGCGTCGAGGGAAAGCTCGGCACTGCCGGAGGGAGAGGGCCAAAGGCCGCCTGGAAAGTATTGAGCGACGACCGGTCGCCCAGCCGCCATTCGTTGAGATCGCCGAGCAGGACGGTCGGCATTTCGCTGCCGTCATTCATGAGATCGACGATCAGCCGCGTTTGCTGGGCGCGCGAGCGATGCAGCAGGCCGAGATGGGCAGCGATGATGCGGATGCTTCCGCCGCGCGCCAACTCTATCTCGGCAATCAGTGCACCGCGAGGCTCAAGCCCGGGCAGCTTGATTTGATGCACGTCGCGGACGGTGCCCTGTTTGAATAGGACAACATTGCCGTGCCAGCCATGTGCCTTGCTGGTGCCGGCGATCGGCACCGGGATGAGCCCGGTTTCGCGTTCGAGCCGGCGCAGATCGAGGATCCCCGTGCGCTCCCCGAAGCGGGTATCGGCCTCCTGCAGGCCGATGACATCGGCATCGATTTCATAAATGACCCGGCTGGTTCTCTCCGGATCGAAACGGCGGTCGGCGCCGACGCACTTGTGTACATTGTAGGAGGCGATCAGCGTGCCTTCGGGACGGTCCGGCTTGCTTGCCGGTGTTGGATGTGAGCTCTTTCGGTTCTTCAGGCTTTCCAGAATGCTCGCACCGAGGCTTTCTTTCTTTTTTCGCATCGATCCGTCGACCGTTCCTTGATCAGACCATGTCGGGTACATGTTTGGGATTATAAGAAGCGATCCTCGGCCTTGTCATGTAAAAAGGCTGCGACAAGGGTAGATTGTCCATGTGGCAGCCCATCAGAGATATGGCGAACCGAGCCAGAGGACCTTCTCGATCAGCCTCACAATAAAGGGTCGTGCCCGGAGCTTTTCGAGATCGACCGGGTGTGCCGTTTCCAGGATCGCGCCGATATGTGCATCGATCGTGCCGGCGAAGCCGCGATCGAGTACCTCGAGATCCACCTCGAAATTCAGCCGCAGCGAGCGAGGATCGAGATTGGAGGAGCCGACATAGGCCCATGTGCCGTCGATCGCCAGCAGCTTGGAGTGGTTGAACGGACCTTCGGCCCGCCAGATACGGCAATAGTTCTTCAGCATCTGGTCGAACTGCGCCGTCATGGCGCGGTCCACAAGCACGAGATTGTTGGCCGTCGGCACGACGATATCGACCTCGACACCGCGTCTGGCCGCCGTGACCAGCGCGCTGATCAGTTCCCGATCCGGCAGGAAATAGGGCGACATGATACGGATCGTCTTATGCGCCACCGACAGCGCGCCGACGAGCATCTTGTGATTGGTTTCCAGGCTACGGTCCGGGCCCGAGGCGACGACGCGCATGAAGACCGGCGCTCCGGGCTCGTTGGAGGGCGCCGCAATCCGCCATTCACCTCCGTCCAGAACTTCACCGGTGGTGAAGCGCCAGTCTTCGGCGGCGGTGTTGAAGAGATCGGCAACCGCCGGACCCGTCACGCAGAAATGCATGTCGCGCGCGCTATGCTCGTGTGCGAATTCGCGCGTGAATCCCTGGCGTATATTCATGCCGCCGGTAAAGGCGATCCGCCCGTCGATGCTCAGAATCTTGCGGTGGGTGCGCAGATTGGCATAGGGCAATCTGAGTCCGATGATGACATTACCGTTGAAGACGTCGACGTCGACGCCGCCCTCGCTGAGATAGCCCATGATGCTCGGCACGGAATAGCGGGCGCCGACGGCATCGATGAGGACGCGCACGCTGACGCCGCGTTTGGCCGCTTCGATCAGTGCGTCGGCAATGCGAAAGCCGATCGGATCGCGGTCGAATATATAGGTTTCCATCAGAATGCTGCGTTCGGCGCCGTCGATGGCAGCTTTCATTGCGGCATAGGCAGCGTCGCCGCTGGTCAGCATCTCGATGGTGTTGCCGGTGCTCATCGTATAGCGCACCACGCGGTCGCCGAGCGTTTTCATCGAGTCGAACCGGTCGCCGAAAAGCCGCCGCACCTGTTCGTCCTTGGCGTCGAAACTGGCAAGCTCGCCTGTCGCACTCTCGCGAAAGAGCGCGTCGCGCTGCGAACTGAGGGAAGCGCGGCGGATGCGGTTGATGCCGGCGACGGCGTATAGCAGCGCGCCGATGATGGGCGACAGGATGACGACGCCGACCCAGCCGATCGCAGCGCGAACATCCTCTTTGGTCATTGCTGCGTGGATCGCGGCGGCTGCCCCCATGGCGATGGAGAGGACAGCGAGGATTTGGCCCCAATGGGCAGCCACAAGGTCGATCATGCCGCGGAGTATATATTCGACCGCGAAAGCTGCAATCAGCTGCCTTACAATCTTTAAGGCATATTCGTTTTCAGTGCGAAAACCGCTTTTATTAGATATTTTTAATTGAACAGGATTGCCGCCTCGCGCATATTGATCACGTTTCGGCTGCTTCGCTACCGTCCACCACGGTAATTTGTGTTCCAAGTGCGAAGCGCCCCTGCGGTTCGAGCGTCAAGACTCACGGAATAGCCCCAGGTCCATGTGGAAGCATCGGGTCTTGGTTGCTCGGGGGAGGCATGAAAGCCCGCGTTTCAAGAACGGGCATTGTTCACCAACCATGTTCATTGATGCGAACGGAGAACAGCAGATGTTGGAATCTCGGGACGAATGGATCAAGAAGCGTGCCTATGCCATCTGGGAGGAAGAAGGCTATCCTTCCGGCCGCGACGTCACGCATTGGCAGCAGGCAAACAGTGAACGTATTGCTCTTGAAAAGAGCGTCGGCAAGGAAAGTAAGCTTGGCGTCAAATCTAAGGCGACACGGAAGTTGACCGTGACTGCCGCTGTTGATGAGATAGCGGACAAGCCCGTTGCGAAACAGACCACCAAAAAGACTGTCAAAGCTAAAGCCTAGTATAAATCCTGCCTTTCGAGATGCGGCGGAGGCGAGGGCGGTTCGATGATGAGCGTCGAGCCGCCCCTTTTTGACCGCTGCTATCGAGATATCTGCAGCAATTTCTGTATCTTGGGCCTGAGGCACAAAATAGTTGTCACACATCGGTGCTATTGGAGCGGGTAGGGAGCCCCACCATGTGCCACAGCTACATCGATGATCCGGAGTTTGTTGTTTTGACGATCGTCGCAGCTTGCATCTTCGCCGACCGAGCGGAGGTAATGCGGTGACGTCTCTCCTCGTTCTCGCAGCCCTCTATCTTCTGGCGGCGCTGATCCTCATCCTGATCATCGACCGCTCCGTTGGACTGTTCTTCCCCGCTTCGGCCAGGCACCGAGCCACACCCCGGCATGACCGACGCTCATGGTTCGGGGCGATCAATCGCGGATCGCCCGGCCAGATATCGGAACCTTTTCCGTGACGCCGGGTTGGTCTTTCATCCGCAATATGGAGAAAGATCATGCCGCGTGGAGACAAATCCGCCTATTCGGACAAGCAGAAGCGTAAAGCCGAACATATCGAGGAAGGTTATGAGGATCGCGGCGTTTCCCATGATGAAGCCGAGCATCGCGCATGGGCAACGGTAAACAAGGAAAGCGGCGGGGGTAAAAAATCGGGCTCCGGTCGCGGCCATCCGGAAAGTCATGAATCATCGGAGAAGGGCGGCAGGATTGGCGGTCGCGCTTCCGCAAACCGGCCGGCCGCCGAGCGTTCGGCATCGGCGAAGAAGGCGGCCTCGACCCGCAAGCGCCATGAACATCGCACTCATTCCTAAAAGGCGGCCAGGAAGGGCCTTTCCTCCCCCGGCCTTCATTGCCTCTCTCAGACGTTTCGTCGGGTAGGTTGACCCTTCCGTTCCTTGATGCCGATGATAAGTTTCTACAATGGCAAGCAGAGTCGTCCTGCCGCCAAGGAACACGGCAGCCGGCACGCAGTCGCTGACGTATGGCCTGCGACGACGGCAAATGCACCCATCGGAGAGACCAGATGCCTTATGAGCTTTACTACTGGGACAGTATTCAGGGGCGCGGCGAATTCGTGCGGCTGGCACTGGAGGAGGCGGGTGCCGATTACATCGATGTTTGCCGTGGCGCGACAAGCAGGGGGCGGGGAATATCGGCCATGATGGCGATCATGAGGAGCAGATCCGATGCCGACATTCCGTTTGCGCCGCCGTTCTTGAAGGATGGCGATCTCATCATTCCGCATGTGGCGAACATCCTGATGTATCTTGGGCCGACGCTCGGCCTGGCGCCTAAGGATGAAGCGCAACGCCATGTGTTGAACGGCCTGCAACTGACGATCACCGATTTTATCGCCGAAGTGCACGATACGCATCATCCCATTGCCACCTCGAAATACTACGAGGATCAGAAGGAGGAGGCCAAGGCACGGGCTGCCGAGTTCATCGGCAACCGCATCCCGAAATACCTCGGCTATTTCGAGCGCGTCCTGCAACAGAATCCGAAGGGGCCGGCCCATATCTTCGGCGGCGGATTGACCTATGTCGATCTATCGCTCTTCCAGGTTTACGAGGGCTTGCGCTATGCGTTTCCACGCGCCACCGCGCATCTCCCTGATCGCTATCCGCACTTAAACGCCTTGCACGCGGCTGTCATGAAACGGCCCAACATTACTCGCTATCTTCAATCCGAGCGCCGTATTCCCTTCAACGAGAACGGCATTTTCCGGCACTATCCAGAGTTGGATAGAGATATGGCGTGAGCGATGCTTTTCTATCAGTTCATTCCAGCCTGCTGGATCGTCTGGCTACTGATCTGGCTTTTCGCCTCTTTCCGGGTCAAGAGGACCGTACGGCAGGAGGATCCGCTATCGCGGCTTGGCAATACCGCGCCGATCTGGATCGGCGCTTTTCTTCTGGTAGTGCGTCCCTCCTGGCTCGGCCCTCTGCAAACTCCGATCATTCCGCATGATCCGACGACCTATGGTATTGGCGCGGCGCTGACGTTCATCGGCCTTGCCTTTGCGGTCTGGGCCCGTATCCATATCGGCCGCAACTGGAGCGGCGTCATCACTCTCAAGGAGGATCATGCGCTGATCCGCTCTGGTCCCTATGCCCTTGTACGCCATCCGATCTATTCCGGCCTGATGCTAGCCATCATCGGCTCGGCCATTGCGCGTGGCGATATTGCCGCGGCGCTTGCCATTATCGCCGTGCTCTATGCCGTCCTGCGCCGCGTTCACATCGAGGAAAGCTGGATGAACGAGACCTTCGGCAGTGCCTATGCCGACTACAAGGCCAGCACGCCAGCTCTGGTCCCATTTCTGATATAGCTCAGCTCTTCAGCTCCGACGCGGCTTCAAAAAAGTCGGCCCAAGGGTCAGTCCTGGAATTGCCGAGGCGCGCGGCAGCATTCCTGACGGTGAAGGAGGCCGGCCCGATCTTGTCGTTCAATTCTTCCCATGCGATCGGCATCGAAACGGCAGCTCCCGGCCTTGCCCGCGTCGAATAGGGCGCAACTGCCGTGTTGCCGCGGCCGTTGCGCAGATAATCGATGAAGATATGGCCGGCCCGCTTTGCCTTGCTGGCGACCGACAAATATCGGTCCGGATGGTCAGCGCTCATTGAGTGCGCAATTGCCTCGGCCGTATCCTTGACCTGCGGCCAGGCCGCCGCCGGCTTGAGGGAAGCGACCACATGCAGCCCCTTGCCGCCGGAGGTCTTGACGAATGACGCAAGGCCGAGGGCGACAAAGCGCTCCCTTATTTCCTTCGCGGCAGCGATGACTTCGTTCCAGTTGATATCCTCGCCGGGATCGAGATCCATGATGATCATGTCGGGCTTTTCCCAGTGATCGATGGTCGTGCCCCAGGGATGTATCTCGAGCGCCGCGGATTGGACGAGTGCTGCAAGTCCGTCGAAATCCCCGATTTTCAGGAGCTTGGCGCTTTCCTTGTCCTGGGGATCGGTGATCTCGACGATATGGGAATTGATGCCTTTCCAGGCATGTTTCTGGAAGAAGCGAGGTCCGTCTATGCCATCGGGACAACGCAGCAGCGCAAGAGGCCGATTGACGACGAAAGGCGCCATGCGCGGCCAGGCCAAAGCGTAATAGTCGACGAGTTCCTGTTTGCTGACACCGTCGTCGGGCCAATAGACCCGCTCAGGATGAGTCAATTGAACGGAGGTGGTGATCCGGTTCTCAATGGGCGTCTTTGCCATTCGCATGCGCTCCATCTTCCTGCAGCATGAATGCCGCACCGGGCATAGACTAGCATTGCCCGGCGCGGAAAGTCGATCACCTCCAGCGGCTTAAGGCATCAACTGGCCGCCATTGACCTCGATCACTTGGCCCGTGACGTAGCCGGATAATGTCGCGGACGCCAGAAACAGATAGGCGCCGACGCAGTCCTCCGGCGTGCCGACGAAGCCCATGGGGATGGTTTTGCGCTGCAGTTCCATCTGTTCGTCATTGGTGTAGCGCTCGTGGAACGGCGTTGCGATGACGCCGGGCGCGACCGCATTGACGCGGATCTTGTCGTTGACGAATTCCTTGGCGTGGCCATGCGTGATAGTCGAGACGAAACCCTTGGAGGCGGCATAGAGGATGGCGCCATTGCCACCGCCGTTGCGGGCGGCAATCGACGTGGTGTTGATGATGAAGCCGCCTTGTTTCCGGAGGTGAGGGTGGGCGGCTCGGGTTGCGGCAAGCACCGAGCGGGCGTTGAGGTTCATCACGCGCTCATAGTGCTCGTCGGTCATGGCGGCGGTCGGAAGCCGGCCGAGCATGCCGCCGGCATTGTTCACGAGCCCATCCAAACTACCCAGGGCTTCGGCGGCTTCATTGACGACCCGTTCCGTCTCGCCGTCTTGAGAGACATCGCCCTGGACCAGATGCACCGTGCCGCCGCTCGCCTTGATCCTGGCAGCCAGCTGCTCGGCGGGCTCGCGGCTGGCGTTGAAATGGAGGCCGACCTTCATGCCCTGTGCCGCAAAGGCGAGGACGAGAGCTGCGCCAATGCCGGTCGAAGCGCCGGTGATCAGCACACGCTTACCGGCGAGATCGGGAATGCGAATGGAAGCAAGGGAATGCGCGAGTTCTGTCATGACGTCTCCTCCTGAACCTCAAACAATCATATGATGAAATCATCCTGCTTCGCATAGCGCAAGAGCAATAGGGCGATGCGGAGGTGCCCTTTCGAATGGATTTCCCGCCCGGCGCGAAGAAGAAGGCATGCGGCGGTGAAACGATCTGGCGCGTCCGTGCCATGGCGGATATTGAGGGGCGTACAGGAGTCGCACACCTCGTCCCGTCGTTTTGAGATGTTGGCGACCGCAGATTTCGATAACAATGAGAGGCCGAGTAGATCATGAGCAAGAACAAGCTGATCCGTTTTGATATCGCCGATAATCAGGCTGGCGGCCAGCGCCGTCCTTTCGCCAAGGCCGTGCGCGCCGGCGATTACGTCTATGTCTCGGGCCAGGTCCCGACAGTCAATGGCGAGGTTATCGTCGGCAATATTGTCGCGCAGACCGAGCAGGTCATCGCCAACATCAAGGAAGTCCTTGCCCTTGCCGATTGCACTCTTGAGCACGTCGTTAAGGTCAATGCCTGGCTTGACGATGCCCGCGATTTTTCGAGCTTCAATGCGGTGTTCCAGAAGCATTTCATCGATCATCCGCCGGCGCGCTCGACCGTCCAATCGCCGATGATGGTGGATGTGAAGGTCGAGATGGACGTAATCGCCTACAAGCCGCTCGACTGAACCGATACCCAATGACTATTGAAGGCTCCGCTTCCTGATGCCCTGCGTTCAGAGCGGAGCCATTTCATTCTGACTCGACTGCGCCGCCGCAACTCATAAGCAGGCGACAGATCCCGACCCCTTTCCAGCTCGGGCCGAGCCAGCTTTCCCACCCCGCGCGATTTTCAGAATTCGAACACCGGCTATGCTCCGTTCCGGTGGAGAAGAGGTGTTCCAAGGTTGCTCTGCGGATAGATCTTTCGCTTATCGGCGTGCGCCTGATGGCCACCAGTCCTCTCGCGATTTCGATTGCGACAGATCGCCGCTTCATCATCAGCGAACGCGCGCACGCCCCCATACCATCGCCTGTTGATTTCCAATCAGCGGATTGACGATCGCGCAAACTCACGATTAAATCAATTTGATTGACTAGTAGAGGTCAACGAGAGGGAGCAGA
This sequence comes from Rhizobium sp. BR 315, assembly GCF_050577975.1. NCBI lineage: Bacteria > Pseudomonadati > Pseudomonadota > Alphaproteobacteria > Hyphomicrobiales > Rhizobiaceae > Rhizobium > Rhizobium sp. BR 315. The sequence continues at coordinate 191,605 of NZ_JARWKZ010000007.1, forward strand.
GAATGGAACTGAGGAAAAGCAGATTGCGCAATCTCTTCCAACAGACGTCGTGGCTGGCAACGGCAGCGCTCGGCACATCGCTGGCATTCGGTGCGGGGATCGCCTCGGCAGCCGAATCCGTGCTGACGATGCACATCGAGGAGCAGACGAGTTGGGTCAGTAATTTCAATCCATTCGATCTGGCCGGCCGTCGCCAGAGCACGATGGATTTCATCTATGAGCCACTGGTTATTTTCAACGCCAACGATGGCGGCAAGCCCGTTTGGCGTCTGGCCACGAACTACAAGTTCTCCGACGATCTGAAGTCGATCATCTACGATCTGCGCCCCGGCGTGAAGTGGTCGGACGGCCAGCCGCTGACCTCGGCCGACGTGAAATACACGATCGACCTGATGCTGAAGAATCCCGCTGTCGATACCGTTGGCGCTGGCCAGACGGTCGCTTCCGTCGAAGCGCCGTCGCCGACCCAGGTGAAGATCAATCTCAAAGACGTGAATTCCGAGTTTCCCCAGTCGCTGGCCGATCTGGCTGTCGTGCCGGAGCATATCTGGAAGGGCGTCGCCGATCCGGTTGCTTTCAAAAACGAAAAACCAATCGGTTCCGGGCCGATGACCGAGGTGCGCCGTTTTACGCCGCAGGTCTACGAGCAGTGCCGCAATCCGAATTATTGGGATGCCGCTTCGCTGCATGTCGATTGCCTGCGTCTGCCGCAGATTTCGGGCAACGACCAGATGCTGGCGCTGTTGCCGGAAGGCACTGTGGACTGGATCGGTTCGTTCCTGCCGCAGATCGACAAGACCTTCGTGGCCCTTGATGCCCAGCACAATGGCTATTGGCAGCCGCCGGCAGAAACCGTCGCCTTCCAGATGAATTTCAAGTCGACCAATGCCGGCAATCTCGAGGCTTTCAAGGATCTCAACTTCCGCCACGCCTTCAGCCTGGCGATGGATCGCAAGTCGATGGTCGATATTGCCGGCTTCGGCTATCCGGTCGTCAATCTGCACGCCAGCGGCCTGCCGCCGCGCTTCGAGAGCTGGCGCAACAAGGCAGCCGAAGGTGACAAGGATGCCTTCATGGGCTTCGACACCGCTAAGGCGAACAAGATCCTCGACGATGCCGGCTACAAGAAGGGCGCCGACGGCTTCCGCACGACGCCGAGCGGCAAGCCTATCGCTTTCCCGGTCATCGTGCCGAACGGCTGGACCGACTGGATCGATGCCGTGCAAATCGCCGTCGAGGGCTTGCGTGCCATGGGCATCAATGCCTCCGTCGCGACGCCTGAATATGAACAGTGGCGCAAGCAGCTGCTCGATGGCAGCTTCGACGTGGTCATGAACTCGCGCGCCGATAGCGCCACGCCGTTCCAGGGCTATTACCAGAGCCTGTCCACGGACTATGCCGGCAAGCTTACCGTTTCTGCGCCACGCTACTCGAACCCGAAGCTCGATGCGCTCTTCGATCAGTATCGGAAGTCCTCTTCCGAGAACGAGCACAAGAAGATCTTCAACGATATTCAGGTGCTGATCGCTGACGACTTCCCGGTCGTGCCGGTCTTCAACGGACCGACCTGGTATCAATATTCCAGCAAGCGGTTTACGGGTTGGGTTACCGACAAGAATCCGGTCATGAACCCGGAAAACCACGACAACAATCGCATGCGCCTCATGCATCTGCTGCGTCTCAAGCCGGTCCTGTAAGACCCAAGCCAAGGAAGCAGACATGCGTATTTCAAGCCGGCGCCTGGGCGTCTACGCGGTGGCATTGGCCTTCGCGATCGTCGTGAACTTCATTCTTCCCCGGCTTATGCCGGGGAGCCCCGTTGACGCCATGGTGGCCCAGCTTGGGCCACGGGCAACGCCTGCCGCCGTCGAGGCGATCAAGGCGCGCTTCGGCGAGATCGATCAGCCGATCATGATGCAGTTCCTCGACTATCTCAAAGGCCTCGCAACCCTCGATCTTGGCGTTTCGGTCAAATACTATCCGCAGACAGTGGTGCAGGTGTTGAGCCGGGCCACGCTGTGGACCATCTTCCTGGTCGTGACGGCGATTGTTTTTTCGCTATGCGTCGGCGTCGTGCTCGGCGCGATCTCGGCCTGGCGCCGCGGCGGGCGGTTTGACACGGTCGTGTCGCCTCTCTCCGTAATCATGTTTTCCATACCGCCCGTGATCATCGCCCTGACGATCCTCTTCGTCTTTGCGGTATCGCTGCGCTGGTTTCCAGTCGGCTATGCCTATGATCCCAATCTCGATCCGGGCTTCAATTTCACCTTCTTCGGCAGCGTCTTCATGCATGCCATCCTGCCGGTGCTGACGCTTTCGCCGTTCCTCATCGGCGAATTCCAGACGACCATGCGCTCGTCGATGATCGTCATACTGGGCGAGGATTATGTGACCATGGGGCGGGCGAAAGGGCTCAGTAATTTCGCCGTCATGTTCAGTTATGGCGCCCGCAACGCCCTCTTGCCCGTATTGACCAATCTGGCGCTGATGCTTGGCGCCGTCTTCGGCGGATCCATCGTCACCGAGATCGTCTTCAACTATCCTGGCCTCGGCCTGACGCTGTTCACCGCCAGCGTAGCGCGCGATTATCCCGTCATTCAGGGTCAACTGCTCTTGATGACGATCGCGACCCTCGCCGCGAATTTTCTGGTCGACATCATCTACGGCCTTGTCGATCCGAGATTGATGGAGGGCGTACGATGAGTTTCGCGTTGCGATCAATTTTCAGCCAGAAGAAGGCCCTCATCGGCTTCATCATCGTTGCCGCCTTGTGCCTTATGGCGATTTTTGCGCCGATCATAGCACCCGGCGAACCCGGCGCGCGCGTCGGCCGTTCACATCAGGCACCGTCGGTCGAACATGTCTTCGGAACTACCAAGATGGGCCGCGATGTCTATCGGCAGTTTGTCTGGGGTGCGAGAAGTTCGCTTTCGGTAGGCTTTGCGACCGGCATCGCCATTACCGTCATCGGCACGGCCATCGGCCTCATCGCCGGCTATGCCGGCGGCAGGACCGACGCGGTACTCGATCTCGCCACCAATGCGGTGCTGGTCATACCGAACATGCCGCTGCTCATCCTGCTGGCCTCTTTTGCGGGCACGGTCGGGCCGATGACGATCATGACCATCATCGCCTTGACGTCGTGGCCGTGGGGTGCGCGCATGACCCGGTCGCAAACCATGGCTTTGCGCAATCGCGATTTCGTCACGGCGGCCAAGATGATCGGCGAACCGGCATGGCGTATCATCTTCGTCGAAATCCTGCCGAACCTGACGCCGCTGATCGGCATCAATCTGGTCGGCAGCATCATTTACGCGATCGTTGCACAGACCACGCTCGAATATCTCGGCTTCGGCGACCCGCTTAAAGTGACCTGGGGCACGATGCTCTACAACGCCCAGAATGCTTCGGCCATCATGGTCGGCGCCTGGTGGGACATTGCAGTTCCCGCCGCCGGTATCGCACTGACGGGCCTCGGCCTTGCGCTGATCAACTTCACCTTCGACGAAATCGCCAATCCGCAATTGCGCTCCGGACCAGCATTGACCCGATGGTTCCGTCTGACCCGAGCCCGCAACCGCATGATGAGGTCAGGCCAATGAGCGATAACCTGCTTGAAATTGAAAACCTGAACATCGACTACCTGGTCGACAAGGGCGACTTCCGGGCGGTGAAAGATGTCTCGTTCAATATCGGCCGCGACGAGATATTCGGTCTCGCTGGCGAATCCGGCTGCGGAAAGAGCACGATTGCTTTTGCGATCACACGGCTTTCCAAGCCGCCTGCGTGGATCAGCGGCGGAAGCATCCGTCTGGATGGCCAGGATCTGCTCAAGATGCCGGAGACCGAGTTGCAGAAGATCCGCTGGAAGCGGGTCGGCATGGTGTTTCAGAGCGCCATGAACTCGCTCAACCCGCTGATGCGGGTCGAAGCGCAGTTTCACGATGTGCTGCACCGCCACACCGGATGCTCACGGCAGGAGTCCCGCGCTCGCGCCGAGGAAATGTTCAAACTGGTGGGCATTCCCGTGCATCGTGTCGGCGACTATCCGCACCAGTTTTCCGGAGGCATGCGCCAGCGCATCGTCATCGCCATCTGCTTGGCGCTGCGACCCGAGCTCATCATCATGGACGAACCGACGACCGCACTCGACGTCGTCGTGCAGCGAGAGATCCTTGAGCAAGTGCTCGATCTTCAGCAGACCTATGGTTTTTCCGTGCTGTTCATCACGCATGACCTGCATCTGATGGCGCAGCTTTGCCATCGCATCGGCGTGATGTTGAAAGGCGAGCTGGTTGAGGTCGGCGATGTCTCTCAAGTCAGCCAATCGCCCGTTCATGAGTATACGCGCAAGCTCTGGAACGCCATTCCGCAGCTTCCAGCCAGCGCCCACGCCCCCGGAGTTTTCGCATGAAACTGCATATACAGGCTGTGACTGCCGAACCCGTTATTCGGCTCGAGGACGTTCAGCGTCATTTCGGCTCGGTGCACGCGCTGAAGAGTGTGTCCTTCTCGCTATTTGCGGGAAAGGCGCTCGCTCTCGTCGGCGAGTCGGGTTGCGGAAAGACCACTTGCGCGCGCATCATCGCTCGGCTCGACAAGCCGACGGCTGGCAAGATTCTGGTCCGAGGACAGGATCGCAGCGCGCGCGGTTCGGGCAAGGAAGAGCGGATGTACCGCAAGGACGTCCAGATGGTTTTTCAGGATCCGTTCTCTTCGCTCAACCCGGCTTTCACGATCAACCATCACCTTGCTCGACCGCTGCAACTGCATGGGGGGGATAAGTCGAAGGCCGAGCGGGATGAAGACATATCCCGGCTTCTTGTCAGTGTCGGTCTGGATCCGGCGGTGACGCGGCAGAAGTTTCCCCACGAACTATCGGGTGGCCAGCGCCAGCGCGTCAACATTGCCCGTGCCTTGGCGGTCGCACCGAGCGTGCTGGTGGCGGATGAGCCAACATCGATGCTCGACGTGTCGATCCGCAAGGACATCCTCGATCTGCTGGCGCGGGTAAAGCGGGAAAACGATCTCGCCATGCTCTACATCACCCATGATATCGCCACGGCCGCCCATGTCGCCGAGGAGATCGTCGTGATGTTTGCCGGCCAGATGGTGGAGTGGGGGAACACGAATACCGTCCTCGCCCATCCGAAGCATCCCTATACACAGCTTCTGCTTTCGGCGGTGCCGGATGGCGGCCGCAGGTTCGTCACCGGCGGCAGCGCCCGTTTTCTCGAGCAGGCGGAAAAGATTCGCGCGCTCACGCGCCCGATCTCGACCACGGTCGAGCAGGTCGGCGCCAATCATTTCATGCGTGCGCTCGTCGCACCGAGCTAGAAGGATTTCACCTTGGATTATCTGGTCAATCTATCGACGCTGCCCGCGGACACGCAGTCGCCCGAACGAATGGCGCAGGGCGGCATTACAATTCGACGTGCCCTGCCGCCGGAGCTGCGGCTGATCACCAGCTGGGTGGCCGAACATTTCAGCGAGGGATGGGCGAGCGAAACGACGGTAGCGATGACGCGCCAACCGCCGACCTGCTTCATCGCCACGCGCAATCGCGAGCTTGTCGGCTTTGCATGCCACGAAGCGACCGCACGCGGCTTCTTCGGTCCGACAGGCGTTGCCGAAGACGTGCGAGGTCTTGGCATCGGCCGTGCGTTGCTGTTCGCCTGCCTCACCGACATGAAGGCCATGGGTTACGCCTATGCGATCATCGGCGATGTCGGCCCATCCGAATTCTACGAGAAAACGGTCGGCGCAACGCAGATCCCCAATTCCGCACCCGGCATCTACGCCGGCATGCTCAAGCTTTGAACAATCCCTTCAGGAAGAGAGAATGCTCATGTCCACACCGCGATCCCTGGCTCTGCGGCTTGAAACAACCTGGAACCCGCCGACTGACGAGAAGGAATTTTCCTACGTTTTGCGGCTGAAGAACCTTTCGTCGGAGCCGCTTTCTGGCTTCGCGCTCTGTGTCAGCGGCCCGGGTCGTGTCGACCCAGCCGGCATCGTCGAGGGCGCGACGATCTCCAAGCGTCTTTCCAACTTCACCGAGTTCCAGCCGCCGGAAGGCTTCGTACTGGCGGGTGGCGAAACGTGGACCATCACGGTTCGCGCCTTGAGCTGGCAGTTTCGTCACTGGAACGATGGCGCCAACAGCGCCTATCTCGCATTTGCCGATGGCACCACGGTTTCACTTGGCACCGAGCCGACGCGCACATCATCCAGCAATGCGCCGTTGAAGCGTGGCGCGGAAGTCTATCCGGTGCCGTCAAATCCGCCGGTGCCGCTAGCGATCATTCCGTGGCCGAATCACGTAGCGGTATCCTCCCGGCGTCCACTGCCGGCAGGCTTCGCCTTGAAGGCCGCGGCGCCGGATGCGCAAGCTGCCGCTGAAAGCTTTACGGCCCTTGTCGAGCACCTCTTTTCGGCCGAAGGATTGATCCGTTCCGAGGCGGAAGGTGCCGTGCCGGTGGAATTGCGCCATGTCGAAGGTCTGGGCGCCGAGGCCTACAGGCTCGCCTTTTCCCCAGAGACGATAACGGTCGAAGCGAGCGCACAGACCGGCTTCGTCTATGGTCTCGTTACCATCGGCCAGATCTGGCGCGGTGCGCGTCTGCATCCGCAGGCATTCCACTTCCCGGCGGCCGGCGAGATCATCGACGAGCCGACGATGAGCTGGCGCGGCCTGCACCTCGACGTCGCGCGGCAATTCTACGGCTCCGCTGAAATCAAGAAGCTGATGGCGGTGCTTGCCTGGAACAAGCTGAACCGCTTCCATTGGCATCTGTCGGATGATGAAGCATGGCGCGTCGAGATCGATGCCTATCCGGCGCTGACGCAAATTGGTGCATGGCGTGGGCATGGCCTGCCGATGCCGCCGCTTCTCGGCTCCAGCCCGGCTCGCACCGGCGGTTACTACACCAAGGCGGTCGTGCGCGATATTGTCGGCTATGCCAAGGGTCTTGGCATCGAGGTTTTGCCGGAGATCGACATGCCGGGTCATTGCTATGCCATGCTACAGGCAATTCCGGAGCTTCGCGATCCGAATGAGGCCGGCAGCTATTATTCGGTTCAGGGCTTCCCGGACAATTGTATCAATCCGGCCCGCGAAAAGACCTATGAGGTGATCGAGACGATCCTGTCCGAACTCATCGAGCTATTCCCGTTCAAGACCATTCATATCGGTGCCGACGAGGTGCCGCTTGGTGCATGGTCCGGTTCGCCGGAAGCGCTTGCCCGGCTGCGTGAGCTTGCCGGCGATGACGTTGCCGAGGCGCATGCCAAGCGTCTGAACGTGATCACTAATACGCATGGCGCCGACGATATCCATGGCTCGGGTGCCGCGGTTCTCCAGGCGGAATTCCTGGAGCGCATTCAGGCATTCCTCGCCTCGAAGGGCTGCGTCACCGGTGGCTGGGAAGAGGCTGCCCATGGTGACCGGATTGACAAGGACAAGAGCTATCTCTGCAGCTGGCGCAATGTCGAGGTGGCGGCCGAACTTGCCGGCCGCGGGTATGAGATCGTCGTCTGCCCCGGGCAGGTCTACTATCTCGACATGGCGATGCGTCCGGATTGGGACGAGCCCGGCGGCAGCTGGGCTGGCTATTCCGATGCGGAGAAGATCTACACCTTCGATCCCGTCGGCGGCTGGACGGATGTACAGAAGGAAAAACTCCGCGGCATTCAGGCCTGCATTTGGTCGGAGTCGATGACCGATCGTGCTATCTTCGACCGCCTTGTCTTCCCGCGCCTGTCCGCACTTGCGGAGACAGGCTGGACGAAGCCATCGGCGAAATCCTGGGAGCGGTTCAAGGCGCTTGCCGGCACGATGCCGCTGCTATACGGCCTGCATCAATTTTGACAGCTTGATGCATGGTCCTCAGGCGCGGCACGTTTGCCGCGCCTGATTGTGTTCAATGACTTGCAGGTTCGAACGCCTCGGCCGCTTATCCCGCCTGTTGGGCAGCGCGGTGGATGATCGGCTTTTGCAGAACATCGAATTGCGGGTTCGTTTCCGAGAAGATCGGCAGAGCGGCGGCGCCGAGAATGGCGGTGTCCTTGCCGGTCGCTCCGACCATCAGGCGAGGGATCTTGCGCTCTTCCATCGGGTTGACGGGAATATGGAGCGGCTCCACGCGGGCCGCGAGTTGCGTGAGCAGGGATGTCGGCGCGCTGCCACCGAGTACGATCGTCTGCGGATCGAAGGCAAGCTCGAGAAAGTCGATCGTCTGCCGCAACGGCTGAGCCGCCTGTTCGAGCCAGGTCTCCAGCCCGTGGCTGTTCGCTGCAATCATCGCATCCAGATCGTCGGGATCCAGCTCCTGCGCATCCGCGATGCCGAGGCATTCGTAGGCGACGGATGGCGAGACGTAGCGATCGAGACAACCGCGCTTGCCGCAGGTGCATAGCCTCCCATGCGGCTCGACGATGATGTGGCCGATTTCGCCGGCATTGGCACGGCTGCCCTTGTAGAGATGACCGTCCAGGAACATGCCGGCACCGATGCCGCCATCGCCCGCAAGAAAGAGATAGACGAAGCTTCCGAGGCCGCGCGCGACGCCGTAAAGCCGCTCGCCGATTGCGCCTGCGGTCGCATCATTCTCGACGAGCACAGGCAAGTTGATCAGTCGCTCAAGCTCTCTGGCCACGGGAAAATCCTGCCAGCCCGGCAGATTGAGCGGACTAAGCGACGTCACACCGCCATCCGCGTAGCGTCCGGGCAGGGCGATCCCGACGCCGAGCAGCCGATCCCGGTCGAAGGAAAAGGCATCCTGCAAATCCCTGACGATGGCGGCAAAGACCGGCATCGCTTCGGTCGGCCCCGGTCTGTCGACATGACGATCGATGCGGGCGCAGACCGTTCCAGATAGGTCCGTCAGCACGCCGGCCGCACGCTGGCGACCAAGTTCGAGGCCGATGGAATAAGCGCCGCTGGGATTGATGGTATAGGGAATGATCGGCTGGCCGCGGGCGATTTTCTGCGCCTCCATCGGGATGAGCAGATGCGAGCGTGCAAGTTCCTCCACGATGTTGGACACCGTCTGGGTCGTCAGCGCCGTCATGCGCGCGATTGCCGCACGCGACAGCGGCCCGTTGGTCCGGATGGCCTCGATCACGACACGCCGGTTATGCGATTTGGCCTGTTCGAGATTCGTGCCTGAAATTGTCTTCATGGGAGGATTGGGAATTCCTGAAGCAGCGTTCGGTTGGCGTTGTTGTTGTCACGCCGTTATCGCACGACGGGAGGGGCGAGTTGTGCTGTCATTGCCCTCGCGTGGTTACTTTCCATCCTTTTGTCTATCGGTTCAAGCTATTGGGGGTCAATGAGCCAAAGCTTTGCATCTACAGGGAATCTTTCTGTTCCGTCGGCGATCGAGGAAGTCTTTACTATGGCAGACGTTCGGTTAGACTCCGGTTACCTCGGCCTTTTGCTGAGGTTTGTCCTGGAGGATTTCGATGATCAGACTGCTCGGACTCGCGATTTTTTCTACCTGCCTCGCCACTGGTGCGATGGCCGCCGATGCCACATGCAAGGCTCAGGCAGCCGACAAGAAACTGGCGGGCGCAGCTTTGACCAGTTTTAGCAACAAGTGCGCAAAGGATGCGGCAAGCTCCTGCGACGCTCAAGCCGCCACAAAGAAGCTCGCAGGCGCCGCCAAGACGAGTTTCGTCAAGAAGTGCACGGCCGATGCCGTTGGCGGCTGATCGCTGACCGCGGCCTTTTGAACAAAAATCCCGGACGCCTCTGGTTGCCTGGGAGCTGGCGAATTGCTGCTATCGAAACGCTGTGATGTGCTTTGCTGCATCACAGCGTTTCTTTGTCTCTCCACGACATCCCTTTACTCCCGCCGATAGGTGCCCTGCATGGTCACGCCGTCGGCAAATTGGCATGCTCCCGTCTGTGAGACGCGCCAGGTCTGGGCGTTCAGGCGATCAAAGCCGATGGAGCAATTGTCTGCGGAAAGCTTTCCGTGTCCGTCCTTGAGAGGAATGACGCCGCTGACGCCGTCCGCGTTCACGTCGCCGGCATCGACACCGCCAGGGCCGACAAAGGTCGAAGCGACTGAGACTGCGGTGAGACCATCGACCGGACCGAATATGGAAAGATTGCCCTCGTTGCCGTTGGCATTTTCCGCGGTAAAGTTGGTGGAGACGCTTCGCCCGCCCTTGGTCGTCAAAAGGTAGCCGATCTGATCATCATATGCCTGTCGGACACACGCGGCATCCTGGCATGATTGCAGCGATTTTACCCAGCGCTGCTGCCGCTGCTTGATCTTGCTCGCATCATCCGTTTTCAGGGCCGCGGCATAGAGATCGCTTGTCATCGCATCCCGCGCTCCAAGCGACTGGTCTGCGCAAATCAGATGGTCGCTTGTCGAGGAAGGCTTCTTGCAATCAATGCCCGCAGCCACGGCCTGTAAGGCAAACAGATTGCCGATCAGCATTGTCAGGGCGATTTTCGAAATCGTCATTGGAGCCTCCGTTTCCAATCATCCCAGCTAACTATGCCTGGTCTTGCAGCTGTAAAGGCCCTGTTGCCACTATTGGATGCGGAAGGTTTTGATCGCACTCGCATTTGAAGATCGCGAGCAGGCCCCTGGTCTTGATGGTCTTAATAGCTTGCGGATGGATGGAGGAACGAGGTGAAGGGCGAAACGCGATTGTCGGGCAGGGGCGCCTCAGCCCGCCAATGTCGTGGCCAAGGCCATAGGTCTTGCGCCGCCATCGGTGACTGCATTGGTCGATCCTCACGGCGCGAGGCCTCGTCCATCGCATCGCGGATCCGAAAGACCGGCGCAGGATTCTGGTCGCACCATCGGAGGAGGCCGTTGAGGTCGCCAAGGAAATTTACGGTCCGATCGAGGAAGCTGGCGTGCGGATGCTTGAGCATTTCTCCGAGACGGAAAAGCAGATCATCCTGCGGTTTCTAACCGAGGCCATCGGCATGCAGGAACGGGAACTCGAACGGCTCCAGCAGCGAGCAAAAAGCTGATTTTGGCGAGCGGGGGCGACGCGCAAGTCTTTCCGGGTGGTCGCACATGCGCGGCCCTTGAACTTGAGGCGACGCCTCCTCATCTCAATATCAATTGTTCCAATCTGTCGAACTGACAGCCTCCTGCCTTCCAACAGTTGCTGCCGGTCCTCATAGCGACGCTTCCGCGTCGGAGGAGTTTCCATGGGCCTCATTGATCGTGGCATTCAGCCGTCATCCGATGCCGGGTTGCTGGATGCCTATTCCCAAACGGTATCGAGTGCCGTCGACCTCGTTGGGCCGGCGGTCAGCCGGATCGAGCGATTGGGCGGCCGCGCCGGGCATGGCTCCGGCTTTGCCATTTCGCCGGACGGCCTCGTCGTCACCAACAATCATGTCGTGGATGACGCAAAGGCCGTGCGCATCAAGACCCCGGAAGGGGCAATCGTCGAGGGAAGGGTGCTCGGGCGCGATCCGGATACCGACCTTGCACTCATTCGTGCCAACGACTGGCCCGGCGATTGGGCGAGGCTTGGAGATTCCAAATCGCTGAAGCGTGGTCACATCGCGATTGCCGTCGGCAATCCGCTTGGCTTCGAATGGACTGTTACGGCCGGTATCGTCTCTGCGCTTGGCAGATCGATGCGTGCGGCTAGCGGCCGGCTGATGGAAGATATTATCCAGACGGACGCCGCGCTCAATCCGGGCAATTCCGGCGGTCCTTTGGTCTCGTCCGCCGGCGAGGTGATCGGCGTCAATACCGCCGTCATCCAGGGCGCGCAGAGCATTGCCTTTTCGGTCGCCTCCAACACGGCCAAGCATGTGGTTTCCGAGATCCTGCGTTTCGGCCACGTCAGGCGCGCCTATATCGGCATTGCGGCCGATACGGTCGAGCTACATCGGCGCATTGCGTTGGAGGCTGGCGTCACGCATTCGACGGCCGTGCGGCTGCGCCGTGTCGAGAAGGACAGTCCTGCCGAAAAAGGCGGCCTCCAGGAGGGTGACTATCTGCTTGCCATCGATGGCCACGCAGTGTCAGGCATAGACGATGTCGTCAGGCTGCTGGATGGCGACAAGATCGACACGGAGATCGACGTATTGATCTTCAACATTGGTGGTTTGATCGAGCGCAAGCAAGTGAAGCCTTCGGCACGACGGGCTATCTAGGCGATGTTGACAAAGTGGGTTCACAAATCAGCTTTGGTCTGATTCAAGACTACCTTTTAGGAGGCAGTTTTGGCACGTGGCGATTTGAGCGATGCAGAGTGGCGGATCATCGAGCCACTTTTACCGAGGGAACGCGGGCGCAAGTCGCGCCCGTTGCATGATAATCGGTGCTTTTTGAACGGGATGCTTC